>DATDPG010000001.1 GCA_035292885.1 Bdellovibrionota bacterium
AGTGAACGCTCCCCTCTGCCGATCGGGGCAATGTATCGAAACCTTTAAAGAGCAACTCGCCCGCCTCCATCCCACCTCCGATCAAGTTCCCGAGCTCCTCGCTAAAATCACGGCTCCCTTACTTCTCGCGGCCCAACAATATTGGGAGCGGAGGGGGTATCCGCTGGAAGCCCATGTCCAGGTCGCGCAAAATCCGAATTCGCACACGGAATTCATTCGATAAAGTGCCATTGTTTTAGATGGTTAGACGTTATTGCCAACTCTAGCGCAATGTGTTAACTCCCTCTTCCTAACCGAGGCGGTAGGAGCGGAAAAGACTCAATGATCTTGAGGATGTATCTAAGAAAACGGCTCGGAATCTTTTTTGGCGCAACGCTCGCACTGTGCGTGGGGATTTCACCCGGCGCCACGTCCGCGGCGCAGAGTTCAACTCCCGGCGTCGCAATTCTTCTGGTCGGGGGTCTTTACGGACAGGGAATTCCACCGCAGTTGCTCTTAAGACCACCGGGCGCTCAAAGATTCGATCAATACCCCAAAAGTAAACTCGTTTACGTCGCCAGTCGCGCCTATCCGGTGAATCCGGGAATCGACACGATGTTGACTAAGGTCTTCGAGGATACTCGAAGCCGTGGCCACGCGACTCGTCTATTCGTTCTTCAGGATGGACCACAGGAATTATGGAACGAGTATTCGCGATCTGCGAAAGACGAGTTTTTAAGAGACGCCGGTGTCATTCCGTTCGGTTTCGGGCAAAGCATCCAATCTTCAATCTCAAGTATCCTCAATTCCAATAAGGGAAGATTTATTCTTATCGGAGATCCGGAAATTCTTTCGGACGACCTGCGTACAACCCTCAAACAATTGAACTTCGGGCCTGAACGATTTTCCTTTGTACGCATTGACAGGGCTCTTTCATCTCCCGAGATGCTCGAAGCGATAATCGAGAACAATAGAGCCTGGCTCACGCGAGAAAGACTGATCAACCAAATTCAAGAGGAAAAGGAAGGCTTCGTGGACGCGGCGTTCCCGCAGTCTTCACGTCGAGATCTGGACGCATGGTTGCTGAGTCATCCAAACTTCGACTGGAGGGATATCGGTCTGACCTACCGGAGCCTCGGCGCGGGTATGCGCCCGGAAGATATTCCGAAGTTTTACCACTATCCTATCGACGGTGAGTCATTTTCGTCACTGGCCGGTATTCTCTGGCCGCCGAGTACGGAACAATTTCCGACCGCCATTCGAACGGACCATCATCCCGATGAAACGGAATCCACCGAAGAGATCAAAACGACCGAACTTCGTAAAACCGCCGTCTTTTTCTTGGAGGGAGGCTTTTTTCATGAAGGGGAAACGGAACCGTGCCCTTATGCCTTACAACTTCTTTCAAGGCTACAGGAGCTTCGAAAGGCAAACCCGATTACCCGAAGGATCGTTCTCGTCAACAATGGCACGGGAGCCAACCTTCAAGTCCTAAATAAGTTTTTGGAGTGGAACACATTTACGTCCATCGTTCGCGAAAGTGAGATCAACGCGAGAGAATCCGTGAAACGTTTTGGGAAGAGCGGTTCCTTCCTTTTGATCGGCGAACCTAAACGTGTACATGAATTCGGGAAATTTGAAGTGGCCCTCGGGAATCACATCGGCCTCATTCCCGGCGCAACCTTTCGAATCGCAGATCTTCACAATCCTGCAGACAGGAACGCGCTCAACCACATCGAAAACGCTTTTCAGCCCGGCCCGGATTGGAAACCTTGGCGCAAGTTTCTTGACTCGATGGAAACGCCGCCCGCAGCTAAGGGTCGAGAACCAACGCCCGGTATCGGAATGAAACGGAGCGCCATTCCGCCGAACGCTACGAAGGTTTCCTGGAACGACCTTGAAGAGTGGGAACGCAACGTGGGACTGCGCAGCGGGCGCGTTTTGCGGGTAGATGACCCGGACACTCTGGGCGGACTGGATGGCATGACCCTTAAGAATCCAGACGTAGCCGGCCAATCGGACATTTATCTTTCCAATGCAGACGACGTCTACGTAAAGACTGTCATTCAAGAGACCGTCCGGCAATCGATCAATCAATGGATGGATTTTATTAGAAAGGGAGAACTTCTCGATCCTCGCCATAAAGATTACTTGGTCACGGCCGCGGCGGTCGATCTTGTGGTCAACACAATCCGAGAGCGAACAGAAGCATTACTCTTCCATTTGTCGCCGCGGGAGATCTTTCAAGGAACCCGCCTCTTCGACGTAATCGATAAAATGATAGTCGCCCCGGCCGCCTTTTGGGAACCGCTTATCAAAGTGATCGATCCGCGAGCCGGCACATCCTTGGAGATCGAAGGTGCGATC
The DNA here is from genome assembly GCA_035292885.1 of Bdellovibrionota bacterium. NCBI lineage: Bacteria > Pseudomonadati > Bdellovibrionota > Bdellovibrionota bacterium. The sequence continues at coordinate 2,347 of DATDPG010000001.1, forward strand.
ATAGGAACCGTCTCACGAACCTACAACTCTCCGTTTGTACCGAAGCTTCCTCCTCTCTATGCCCAGTCCACAGGCAGCGGCGAAACACTCCGAGACCTTTTACTCGATGAGACGCCCGGCACGGAGCTCCTGACCCGCGACACGATCATCTATCTGACCGAACCTGAAGGCCGAATCAGCGAGATCGAAAAGACGGCACATGTGCCGACCGGCGCGGTCCGAAGGCGGGATTCCGAAATCCCTCTGCGCACACTAAGCGGAACAACAGACCTCCAAGTGCTCCGGACGCTGGTAAATGGCTTTGTTCTGGGTGTGCAGCTCCGGAAAGACTCGCACGTATTGGATTTGAACAATCTGGATCATCTCAAGGCTTATGCGAAATATCTGCTGCAAAACAATAAAACGCAGGTCATCACCGTGTTCGAGGATATAGGCGTGGTCAAGCGCCCCTTATCAGCCGAGAGGTTTTCAAAGATCATCGAGGAGTATGAAATTTTAGATGCTTCAAGAATGACGTTCTTCGAATTCTTGGCCAAGGATAATGCTTCTCTTGAACCAGATTCGATCGACTCCGAATTCTTGGCAGCGAAGGAGATCGCGGTAATTAAGCACGACGGGCGGTACCACGTTCTTCCCGAAGCGATCGATAGGAACCGCCTTCGCTGGGGCTCTTCGAAGCAGATCCAAGGAATGCTCGGCTGGATGCTCCGAATGACCACATTCGACTTAGAAAAAATACCGATCCTGTACACCTCCGCCGTGTACGGAAGCGAACCGGCGCTCAAGGAATTATTATTTCTTTATGCGCAAAAAAGAACCGGATTACTCGATCGCGGTGACATGACCTTCCAGGAGTTCGCGGAGTACCGCGACGGTATCGAGACCTCGGCAGCCGATGCGGCGGAAGAAATCCTAAGGCGGGGTCGATGGCCTGTGCGGGATCCATCCGCCGCGCCATGGATGGCC
>DATDPG010000002.1 GCA_035292885.1 Bdellovibrionota bacterium
AATGGATCTCAAGGTGGAAAAACGAAGGCCACCGGCACCGACGCCCGTGACCGAAGTAGTGGACGACGAGCAGACCGCCGAGACACTCAAGCCGGCAGCCTCTAAACCTAAGGCCGTGAAAGAGAATCCTCCGAAATCAAAAAATGTGGCCAAAAAGAAAGTGAAAGCGATTTCGGCGAAAGGCGTTGGTTACCTCACAATTATTCCGGACGGACCCTTTGCGTCGGTGACGGTTGACGGAAAGAAAATCGGAGACACGCCGATGATTCGGTATGAGATCCGCGAGGGAACGCACAAGCTGATTTTCGAGAACGAAAAACTCTCCCGCAGACATGAAACCAAGATCGTCCTCCGGAAGGGGGAGGAGCTTCAGTTAACGAACATCTGGGCAGAGCCAAATAACGCCAACGACAACTAGAGTTACGTCCGCATCGGCCACATTTTGCACATGGGGCCGAGACCTCCTTAGAATGAACTCGCAATCGTCTTTCGAATCAATAACTTACGTACGAGTACGAAAGTGGTATCTGTGGTTGGCAATTTGCAGTTATGAATCCTGAAATGACGTTTCGGGGGGTAATTTCGACGGTTATCGTTTCTATTTTGGTGGTGGGGCAACCCACCGCAGGGCGGACCCAGCCGGCTTCGTTTCGCGTGGTTCTCGTGTCGACGTCCGCGGAGGCCAGTTCGCGAGTTGAGTTATTGGATTCCGAACTCCGCAAATTGGGCCTTCGGTCCTCCGTCATCAACCCCGACGATGACGTGCGAATGAAAGACGCGGACGCTGCACAGTCGAAAGGGCGGGCCCTGCTTACTGAAGCGAAGACGCTGTACCGAAAGCTGCGGTTTGCCGCATGCCTGGATCGCCTTAATGAAGCTCGAAAACAGATGGATTTGTCCGTGATCCGGGATTCGTATTTGCTGGAAGCCACGGTTCAACAGACGCAGAAAAAAGAGACCGCCGCAATCACCGCCCTTGAGGCTTATCGATCCCTCGGCGGGGGCGATCCCGACGAAGCTTACTATCCGCCGTCGTTTCTAGCTTTGTTCAAACAAGCCAAAGAGAACTTAGCCAATCGGCCCCGGAGTTCGGTGGTTGTGCGTATGGAACCGGTCCATGCGAAAGCGGCGTCGGTGTCTTTGGATGGCCGAATAGTGGGAACCGGATCGATTCGAATTCTGAGAGTACGCGTCGGAGAGCACCATATTCGAATCGAGTCGCTCGGCTACCAACCCTATTCGGAATTGTTTGTACTCCGGGAAGGGGGAGGGATGGTTGAACCGCGCTTGGCGTTTCTCTCCCCGTATCATCTGGCGAAACAGATCGTTGAAGAGCCGCAAGCTGCCCGTCGGGGAGAACTTCTCTCTCTCATGCAACAGGCGGCCGGCACAGATGCCGCGCTTCTGGTCGGCCGAGACGAGATTTCCCTCTACCAGGACTCAATGGAAATCTGGTCTCGCACGCTCGGTTCCGATTTCGCGCTTCAGCCGGGGAGCGATGCCGCTTCGGTTCAGGCGGCCCTGAACGCACCATCGAAAGTCGCGCCATCTGCACTGCTTGTTTCTCAGACAAGTCCATCGGGTGAATTGTCCGAATTCACAAAGAAACCGGTGTCGATGGCTTCGCTGGACAAACCCAAAGGTGACCGCGCGTGGTACCGGACCTGGTGGTTTTGGTCGCTGGTTGGCGCTGCGGCCGTGGGCGGCGGCGCGGCTTATTATTTTAACGGCAGCGGATCTTCCACGGATTCCGTCAGCCTGTCGGTGAAAGCACAATGAAAAGGGGTCCAAACTTACTCTTGGCGGTGCTTGTTCTTGTAGTCGGGACCAGCTGTTCAAAGGAATCGCCGTCCGATGTGACGATCGGCTACAGCGCGAGTGAACTCTCCGCGTCGTCGGGATCGGCGATTTTAGGCGTTATTGCGCCGGCAGCGGATGGATCGGTCGAGATTCTCTATGCGTCTCCGTTCCTTCCGCCGGATCAGATCCAACTGAGTAACCTTTCAATCCCGCGAGTCGATGCGGAGGTTGTGATCCTGACATTCTCGGAAGCATTGGCAGGCGTTCAGCCGACGTTTTTGCCTCCGTCCGCACAGAAATCAGGAAATCTGGTGCATCTCCCGCCCAACGGCATTTTCCACGCCGCCGTGCAAGGAGCGAGAAGTTTTGTTCCGCTCGCGGATTCCGATCCGAAAGCGACATTGATTCAGGCGTTCGCGGATATGGTGTGCGTCGATTCCAGCGTTTTGGTCGAGGTTACGCCGACGCCCTCGCCGAGTCCCACACCCACGTCGACTCCAACACCAACCCCCACACCGACGCCGAATCCGGACCAAACTCCGCCGACGGTCGTTTCCATTTCACCGCCGGATGGTGCGTTTGGAATCGCACCCGCGACGGCGATTACTGTAACGTTTAGTGAGCCGATTGATCCGGCCTCTGTAACGACTTCGTCGTTTTCTCTATCGGAATCGGGGCAGTCGGTTCCCGGCACGGTGCAGTACAACACAGGTGGGGCGACTTTCACACCCGCTCGCAGGCTGGCCTTGCTCTCGAGGGTGACGGTTTCTCTCGGTAGTTCGATTCGGGATCTAGCGGGGAATGGTCTGACTCCGCTCTCGAGCGACTTTACAACGCGGGACGGCACGTTTCTCCCCTCTGAAGTTCTCGAGTCCGACCCCAACTACAGTGTCGGGTCCGGAACGACGGCGTCGGACGCCGTCGGAAACCTGCTTGTCATATGGCCTCAAAGCGACGGCACGCGAAGCAATCTTTATTCTCGCTATCGTCGAGTCGGACAGCCGTGGGATCCCGAGGAGTTGGTCGAAACCCTCGACACGCAAAGCCCGCTGGGACCTCAGGCGGCGTTCTGGCCGTCCGGCGAGGCGCTCGTCGTCTGGAATCAGTCGAACGGCTCTCGAAATCATGTCTATGCGAATCGATTCGATCCCACTCAACCGGTGGGTCAGCGATGGGGAGTTCAAGCCTTGGTGGAAGACACGCCCGGGGCAGGAGCGACGTTTCTTCCCCGTCTCCGAATCGATTCAAATGGCAACGCAACGGCCGCTTGGACGCAGACCGATCCCGGGTCGACCGTTCGGAGCGTTTGGGCGAATCGATATGATGCCGCTTCAAAGACATGGGGATCACAAGCGGTACAGATCGAAAACGAGGCGACCAGCGCCTACTTGCTTGCAATTCTATCGATGGACGCGGACCAGAACGGGAACACTTACGCGTCCTGGATTCACACGGACGCCGGCGGGAAAAACTCTGTTTTCGTCGCCCGGTATCTGGCCGCTTCGGGCTGGGTATTGGGCGCGCCGATTGAATCTCTGGACACCGCCATGGCCTCGCCGCAGGTCGTCGTCGATCCCGTCACCCAAGATGCGATCGTGGTGTGGAACGAGACCGATTTGTCTACGACGCCTTCGATGAAACGACTTCGTGCCAATCACTTCTCCGGGGGTCAGTGGGGAAGCGTGCCGGACATCGTAGATGAGGAACTGAACAATCAAGTTCTCTCTTCCGTACAGCTTGGGGCCGATTCGTTCGGGATCTCGGCGCTCTGGGTGCACAACACGTTCGACAGCGCGACCAGCGCGACGACAGCCAATTTATATCTTCGACGGTATACGTCCACGTTGGGCTGGAGCCCGGTCGACGTGATCGCCTCGCTGGCCGGCGCCACGTTTGGGGCCCAGCAGATCGCTCTGGATCGTCAGGGAAACGCCATGGCCTTCTGGGAGCGGCTCGTCAACTCCTCCTACGAATTGGTTACTCGGCGTTATGTGACTGGTTTTGGCTGGCTCGGCGAGCAAACTTTGTCCACAAGTTCGAGCTCCGAAGTGCCGAGGTTCGGCATGAGTCCCCTTGGACACGGCGGCCTTTGCTGGATAAAACCGGATCCTTCAATTCTGGGGCTCTTTTGCAGCCGGTTTGAGTAAGCCGCTCGCTATCGAAGAAGGCGCAAAGATATGGTAGAAGGGCGCCCATTTTATGGCTTGGCTTTCGTTCTTCGCGCTGACTCTCTTTTGGGGTTGTTCGTTCATTGCGATCCGGTTCGCGGTGGAGGCGATTCCTCCGTTTGCAGCGGCGGGAATGCGGATATTTATCGCTACGCTGATTATGGGTCTCTTGGCGGTCGTGCAGCGGATTCGAGGCCCAAAGTCGTGGCGTGAAGTTTTCCTTTTGGCCTTTCTGGGCGTTCTCAACTTCGGCGTGCCTTGGGCCTGTCTCTTTTGGGGAGAGCAATATGTCGTTCCGGCGCTCGCCTCGATTCTGAACAGTACGGTTCCCATTTTTGTGCTGTTGTTCTCATGGGCGCTCTTGCCCGACGAACAACCGAACGTTTTAAAAGTGATCGGCGTCGGCCTCGGCTTCGGCGGCATTCTCTTGGTTTTTGCGCCTGCCCTTGATTTGAATCCGGCGGACCGCAACAACTTATATGGAATGTTAAGTGTCGTGACGATGGCCGTTTCCTACGCGATGGGCGGCGTCTTGATCCGCCGACACGCGCAGCATATCGATATTCGTTGGAGTATCGCCGTCCAGGGGGCGTGTGCATCGGCCATGCTCTTTCTTCTCAGCTTTGTTTCCGAATCAGGCGATTGGATCAGCTCGGCGACGGAGCGCGCTCAGGCGCTCTGGGGCGTCCTTTACTTGGCCATATTCTCCACGGCGATTGCCTGGTTTCTGTTTTTAAGTCTGATCCGGGAATGGGGCCCCCTTCGGGCCGCGGCGGTCACCTATACCCTTCCCTTCGTGGCCATCGTGATCGACTGGTTCTATTACGGAAAATGGCCGAGCGCGAACCAGCTCGTGGGCGCCGGATTGATCATCAGTGGTGTCGTTCTGATTCATGTCGCCCGATCGCGCGAC
>DATDPG010000003.1 GCA_035292885.1 Bdellovibrionota bacterium
AAAGCCCGTGCTCTTTGTTCTCGGGTCAAAATGTCCTCAACGTACCTATTCAAGTACGCTTCCGGGCATTTTGACCCTGCGGCCTCGATCACGGGCTTTTCGCTCGGTCTCGCGACGAATCCATTTATGAGACCGGTTCTAATTCGTTAGTCAGTCGCTCTCGTTCGCTTGCGGGCGTATGCGATCAGTTCTGGGCGGGGTGTTCCTCCCGAGAGCAAAATCCGAAGATCGTTGTCGCGCAAGTGTTGAGCGAGGCCGAGAGCCGCCGGCAAGGGCGTGTTGGGATTGAACACCAGTGCTTTCTTCACGCTGTACTGAGCCATCCAACGATCCGACGAGAGAATTTCCTCCAAAACCGGTGCGGGTGCCTGATGACGCGCGGCGATTCGGACGACGTCGCGTTCCGATATCCGCGGATTTCGAAGCAGGTCCCGAATCACGAGCGGATGACTTTCGAACAAAAGGAGTTCGAGCATCCGCCGTTGATTTCCTTTGGATAACTGTTTCTTTTCTCCCACCGTCAGAGCCGCCAGCTTCACGGAATAGCCCTCCGGAATCTCCTCCGCCTCAGCCTTGGATCCGCGGTCCGACCGCAGGAATGCTCGAACTTCATTCCAGCCCTCTCGGCTGGCATGTTCATACAGCGCTGAAACGGTTTCATAGCCGAGTTCCCGGAGGATCGACCGATGCGTGACAAGATCCAAATGAAGGCGCCGCAACGGGCTCCTTCGATCGGTGGCCTTCTGGAAAATCAATTGAATGATCCCGCTGATTTCGTCCGGCGTCAGCTCTTGGAACATCCGGATTAATTTGGCCAGTCGTTGACGAGGTTCTTTAATCCCCTTCGTCCATTCCGAGAGCCGTGAAATCCAGATCTGGTCGTGGCCCGCAACCGGGGAGATGCTATTTGACCGGCCCACGCTCGCCCTGAATCGTCACATTGTAGTTGCCGATCGATGCGTTCGGGAGATCGGCTTCCAACGTGAATAGAGTCTTGGTGTACGGTGCAATATCCTTCGAGCAACAGGGGGCTGCCGTCCTCCCAAGGAATTCGCCGTTGACCGAGAAAACCTCCAGTAGAAGAGAAGGTTCGGGAATCTGATTGTCGGAGTAATTGAACAGTTCGCCTTCCACACGGAAGATCTGCCGGGAATCGTCCTTTGGTTCCACCGTTCCCACATTCCGGAGGAGGTTGGGGCCCGGTTGCCATCGGTAACGGCCGTATTGGAAAAGAAGCTTCAGGTTATGCGGCGTCGGTCTGGATCCCATGGCGGTGAGTCCTAGAAGAATTCCGGACAGGGCGACCGACGCCACGATCGCGACCTGAATAAGCCGCTGGTTCCACGGGTGGTAATGTCGTGCAATCGGCGCGAACGTGCGCCCGGGCGGAATTTTGGGCGGCGAAGGGGCCGGGGAAGCCGCGTTCCCCGATCCGGAAGGTGCGCGGGGCACGGGCTCGGACTCCGATTTCGCATCGCTCTCTTTTTCCTTCGGGGATCCTTCGAGCTTTACGACGAAGATATGCTCGCACTTCGCGCACCGAACGCGCGCGCCACCCGGCCCGATCTTGTTCGGATCCATTCGGAAACGCGAGTGACACTGATCGCATTCGACGACCATCATGGCGGCACCGGATGATACCCTTGTTTCCTTCGCTTGACACACCGGAGGCGAATTCCTACCGTGATTCTATGAAAAACGCCGTCGCGCGGGGACTCTTGTCGGTCGTTGGAACTCTCTTGCTTGCAGATGCTGCCGCCGCAACGACCGTGCAGTCCGATGCGGAGTTGGCCCAAGCCGATCTTTTCCGGGTGGCAAAGCGCTACGTTCTCACCCGTCTCCCTTCCTCCCCGTCCGGAGGAGCCAAGAAAATGATTAAACTGGAAGACGCCTCTTCTGGCATCCTTCGTTTTCGATTCCAGGACGGTCAGTATCACGACGATGCGGCGTTGATCGAAGTGATCGAGTTGGATCAGGGACAATCTAAGCTGCGCGTGACTCTTGAAGCCGATTACGTCGGGCGGGCGCAGTTGATGATGGAGAAGATCCTTCAATACGCGAGCGACACGAATCTCGGATTCAAAGCGCGCGAACTTCCCTACCCGTCGCCCCGTGTTTTCCAAAGCGCAAAACGGTTTGTGCTGAAGAATTGCGCGTCGGGCGGCACGAAAAAGGAGGAAGTGATCAAGCTGGAATTCGAGGATGTAGGGGTGCTGCAGTTCGTGTACCGCGATAAGGCGTTTACGGACCCGGACGCCATGGTGGAAATTACACCGTTTGGAGATAAGGCTTCTCGCTTAACGCTCTCCCTACCGAAAGATCCGGTCGGACGCCGACTGCTATTGGAAGATGCATTGGTCAAAGCGGTGGAGGACGATCTAGGAGAACCGAAACAGGGTTCGACCAAGGTCGAGGAATGAAAAAGAAGCTCCTGATCAGCATCGTCGTCGGCGGTGTTTGTCTCTGGCTGGCGCTGCGCGGTACGCATTGGTCGGAAGTGGTATCTGAAATGCGGAATGTGCGTGTTGCACCGCTGATCCTCATGTTCATGATGCTGGGTCTCACCCATTACTTTCGGGTCCGGCGGTGGCGCGTGCTTCTTCGCCCGATCGGAAGCGTGGGGATGAAAGAGCTGTTCGGAATCAATGCGGTGGGATTCCTCGCCATTCACGCGCTTCCGTTCCGCCTCGGCGAAGTGACGCGGCCGTTGCTTCTTAAGCGCCGGCACAACATTTCGCTGTCGGCGGGCCTGGCCACGATTGCGGTGGAACGGGTGTTCGACGGCCTGATGTCGGCGCTCCTCCTATTTGTCGGAATTTACGCCGCCCCGATCGGTTTCGGAGAAATGCCGGCGATCGGCATGGGAGTTAAGACGATGGCCATTGCCTGCCTGGGCATTTTTCTCGGACTTTTGGTTTTTCTTTGGCTGGCGGTCGTGCACAAGGATCGGGCGGTCGCGTTGATTCGTTTTGTCGCCCGTCTTCTTCCCGAAACGATCTCCCATCGATTGGTCCATGCCGCGCATAACTTTCTCGACGGGCTTCGCTCACTTCCGGATCTCAAAAGCCTTTGCTGGATTTTCTTTGAATCGGTCTGGGTGTGGGGTGTCATGGTGGCGGGATTTTGGTTCGTTCTTCGAGCGTTCAGCTTGGATCTGCCGTGGGCGGCTCCCTTCAGTATTCTCGGGATACTGGCGGTCGGAATCACGCTTCCCAACGCTCCGGGATTCGTCGGAACGTATCAGTTGTTCGTTGTGTCAGGTCTTGCGCTTTACGGCGTTCCGAAATCGACCGCCTTC
>DATDPG010000004.1 GCA_035292885.1 Bdellovibrionota bacterium
GATCCGACGAACGGGAAGTCGTTGTTGCCGCCGTCCCAGACAATAACATCTGCCTCTTTCTCGGCTTCCCGAAGAATTTTTTCGTAATCGATGCCCGCGTAGACCACGATCCCGTTCCGAATGTGCGGTTCGTACTCCTCCATCTCCTCGATCGTGCAGTGATGGGCCGCGAGGTCGCTCAAGGAAGCGAATCTCTGACAAACCTGTTTCGTCAGGTCGCCGTACGGCATCGGATGACGGATGACGACCACTCGCTTCCCTTGGTCCTTCAGGAGCTTTGCAACCTTTCGACTGGTCGGGCTCTTTCCGCAGCCGGTTCGGACGGCGCAGATCGAAACCACCGGTTTAGAGGAACGCACCATCGTAGACGTATGCCCCAGGAGCTTAAAATCGGCCCCCTTGGACAATGCAATCGAAGCTTTGTGCATGACGTCCTGGTGAGAAACATCGCTGTACGCGAAAATCACCATATCGATCTTTTCGCGCTCGATGAGTTGGGGAAGTTCTTTCTCGTCTACGATCGGGATTCCGTTTGGATAATTCTGTCCGGCTAACGCCGCCGGATAGACCCGGCCTGAAATGTCCGGGATCTGTGTGGCCGTGAACGCCACAACTTTGTACCGGGCATCGTCGCGGTAAACCCGGTTGAAGTTATGAAAATCCCGGCCAGCGGCTCCCATGATCACGACACGCGTTGACATAAGGAATCTCCAATAATCGATTATTTTAAGATGGGAACGATGGTGGTCTGGATTGGCTGGCCGTAGACGGTGGCTTCGCTTTCCGTCACATAAACGTCAATCTCCGATCGAACGCCGAAATCCTTCAGATAAATTCCGGGTTCAATCGAAAAGCAGGTCCGAGGAAGCACCTTACGTTCATCCCGGCTCTCGAAGTTGTCCATGTTCGCGCCGTTGCCATGAACGTTCAGGCCGATGTTGTGGCCGGTCCGGTGAATAAAATAGTCTCCGTAACCCTTGGAAGCGATATAATTTCGAGCGGCGTCATCGACTTCATACCCGCGAAGCGCTTTCCCCGAGTGAACGGCGTCTTCCACAAGTTCCAAGGAGGCATCCCGGCCTCCCCGAACAATCTGAAAAATCGATTCAAATTTCTCCGGCACGTCTTTTCCGAGGTAGCCGGTCCAGGTGATGTCGGCGAAAACGGCGTCCTCCGCCATCTCCTTCGCCCAGAGGTCGATCAACAGAAAGTCACCTTTACGCACCGGGAGGGATCCTTTCGGCTCAGGGCTGTAGTGAGGATTGCCCGCATTGGGTCCCACGGCCGCAATCGGCCGGTAATCGGAACGAAGTCCGTAGGCCGTGAACCGGTCCCAAATGAATTGCTGAACGTCGTACTCGACCAAACCTTTGTTCGCTGAGATCTGTTTGGCTACGTATCCAAATGTTTCGTCCACTATTGTTCGCAGTGCTTTCGCCGCCCGAATATGCGTTTGAAGCTGTGTCTCGTTCCAGACCGCCTCAAACTGCTGGACCAGATCGGCTGCCGTCACAACCTCGGCCCCCGCCGCACGGATCTGTTCGATGGTGCCGGCATCCACGCGTGACACGTAGGGGATCGCATTGCTCGGTGAATAGTTCATCGCCACACGGCGCGCGCCCGAAAGCAACGTCGGGAGTTCCTTTTGTAACTCACGCCAGCCGGCGTAAAAGCTTTTATCTCCCGGCAAGTGGTCGAGGGACGCGGGCTCGATCTTGTGAGCCAATTTTCGGGGTGTACCGCTCTTCGGAACGAAGTAATACCACCGACGTGTCGCGTGAACGTTTTCCGGAAATCCTAAAATGCGGCGGGCGATGGGATCGAGCCCCTGAAAATCATAGAAAAGCCAGCCGTCCACCTTTTCGCGCCCGATCGCTTCTTGAATCTTTGTGAGAGGAAATGTCATGGCTTAGCTCGCGAGCAACGGGCGGAACCGCTCCGGAAGGGGCGGCAGAACCTTCACCGGTTCCACGGTGTTGACAATCGCATCATGCGTGTTTACCGCCGCCAGTTTCTTGAACAGAAAATCAAATTTCGCTTCCAGCTCCCGACCCAGCGCCTCGCGCGTAGATACGGGAAGGTCCCATATCTTTTTCTTGAAAGGTCCGAAGCCCTTTTTCCTCGTCTTATAAAAAAACTGCCCCTCCGTCTGCCCCGGCTTGCGCTCATCGGCGCAGGCTTTTTTCAGATGCTCCAAGATCTCGGCGTAGAGTTCTTTGGGAAAATGAACGCTGTCGTACGTCAAATTCTGAAACCCGGTGGCCAAATGAATCTCCGCCGTATTGGTTTCCGGAAAACGATGAAACAGGTCGTCTGGAAGCGTGGACGCGCCGTGCTGAACCGCTCCGGCCAGGTGATACGAAGTGATGGCCATTTCCGAAAGCTTTGCGAGAACACCGAAGTCGAGAGCGACTTGCGCCACGGTTCCATCGGGCAATGGGACGCCCCCATGTGAAGTACCCGTTTGAACGCTGACCTTCGAAATGCCGATCCGATTTTTACCGTCGGCGTTCAATTCCCGGACATATCCATCCAGGTACGCCCGCAGTTCATCCACGGTGGAATTCTTGCCGCCCACTTCCCCGATCTCGCCGCCCACCGAAACGGTCACTCCTTTTGGTTCCAGATCGCGAATGAAGCGGGTCATTTCGACCGTCTTCATATAATTCACCCGCTGTTGTTCATCGAGCGTCGGCTGGGAGAGGTCAACCAACGTCGAAGCATCGATGTCGATATTGTAAAAGCCGGCTTCGATCGCTTCCTTCGTTAGGTCCTTGATCCGTTGTGTTTCGGCTTCGGGATCCGCGGCGAATTTTTTTGAACTGAATTGGAAATGATCTCCTTGGATGAAGATCGGTCCCGCGTACCCCTCACGCAACGCCGCGCCCAAAATGACCGACGAATATTCCGAGGGGCGCTGATCGGTGTAGCCCATTTCGGAATTGGCGATCTCAAAAACAAACGTTTTGGAATTGTTCGCCCGGGCGGCGCGGATTAAAGCGCGGGCGGTGTCATAGGTCATGCCGCGGACATTGACCGCCGGAACGGTCATTTTCTGAAACTTCCCCAGCCCTTTTGCTTTGTAAAAGGGCCATATAGAGGAAGGAACCACACCGGCGGATTGGGCGATCAACCGGATCAGCCACCGCAAAAAGAGCCTCGTGTCGGCGTCGGGATGAAAGACGGATTGATACACCAACGAATCCACCCGTTTTTCGCGAAATCGTTTCAGATCCCGGAGCGTGACCTCTTCGCGGTCAAAAACGATGTCATCCCGCAGCGAGCTAAGGACCTCTTTTGCCGTCGGTGAATTCAATTCCCTAACCTCCGGCGCTAAACTAGCGGAAGGGGCCGGAAGCGTCAACGCGGAGGAACTGCGGCGCAATCGCTCGGCGGCGCGGATCGCGGCGACATGCCCGCTCTGGACAGCTCCCTCGATCGTGCAAGGAAGCCCTGTTTCCGTCCAATCGCCCGCCAAGAAGAAATTCTCCATCGCCGTATCCGCGGGAAGTCGTCCATCGTCTCGTCCGATCGGAGGAACCCACGTGGCTTCCTTCTCCTGCACAACGACCGCACGCGAAATTTTGGCTGAAGTTCCGCGGCCGCAGTGACCGAGCGTCTGCTCGGCGAACCCAATGAGTTCTTCCTTTGATTTTCCCAACATTTCCTCGGCTCCCGAAATAACCAAGGAAAGATGGCTCGTACGCGGATCTTGCGTGAAAACGCTCTTGCGAAACGCCCAATGGAAAGGAAGATCCCAAAATCCCACGAACGGCACGCCGAACGGAGGCCTTTCCATCCATACGTGAAGGGAGAGAATGGACGACGGCGTCAGGGCCTCCGTCGTACGAAGGGATTTTTCCAGAACGGGAACTCCCTCCACCAATTTTCGGGCAGCGGGAGGCGGAACCGCCAGGATCACGCAACGTGCCGATTCGTGTGTGCCGTCCAAAAGGTCAACGCCGGCCACGCCTCCGTGGTTCTTGACGACTCTTCTCACGACGGAACGGAGCCGGACCTCCCCTCCCCGCGACGTGAGAAATGCGCGCGCAGGATCTCCCAACAACTGCGAGAGCCCCACGGCGGACAATCCGACGGCCGAAGCCTTGGGCGAGGCAAGAAACCCGTTTTTCAGCACCACCGCCAACAGGTCGGCCGGCGCCAGCTGCGGCCGAATATTGAGTGTCGCCAACGTGATCGGCTCCCAGAGTCTTTGAACCGCAGCCGGCGATTGCCCGAGATCCCGCAGCCATTGGTTCACACTTTTGCTACGCAGATCATGCCCGTTTCTCCGTGCAGCTTTCGCCACCTTCCAGAGCGCCAAACGCTCCCTGAATGAGAGCGCTCGATAATTGAGAAGGCCCCAACCCAGGTGCCAAGGGGCGGGCAAATGCGCAGTCTTGATCGGATTGCGTTCGCCGTGAGGTCCGATCATCTCCGTCGAAAATCCGGGCGAGAATCGAAGGAGATTCTGCGTTCCGATCCTGCGAAGATAAGTGAGCGTTTCCTGGTAGCAGCCTAAAAATAGATGCTGACCGTTGTCGAGCGTTTCGCCGGACGCTTGGTCCTCAAAGGAACGGGTTCGCCCTCCGAGCAGGGAACTTCGTTCCAGAACCAGGACTCTGTATCCTTTCTCGGCGAGACATGTAGCGGCCGAAAGGCCGGCACAGCCTCCCCCGACGACGATCGCGTCCCAGGTCATACCGATGCGGGTCGAAAGAAATGAGGCGCCCAGACCGAGACCGCGATGGCCATCTTCGTCGGCGGAGAGAGCCGGATCTTCTGCGGAAAGACGTTGTACCGATTTCCTTCGATTCTCTGGAGAAGCGCTTGATACGTCCGGCGCATGATTTCCGCCGCCGGGAACTTCTTTCTCTCTATGACGGGAAGCGCGTTTTCGGCGTCCTGGTAATACGATTTCGCCCGCGCGGCCTCGAACGACATCAACATCGTAAAACGTTCGTCGTACACCGAACGGAGCAGATCTTTCTCGCGGTATCCGAAACGTTCCATGTCCGACTGCGGCAGATATATCCTCCCCCGCTTTGCGTCGCTCGCGACGTCGCGGAGGATATTCGTCAGTTGAAGCGCCCGCCCCGTCGCAACGGCATAGGCCGTCGTCGATTTGCGTTCCCCGCCGAAAATCGCCATCGATGTCAAGCCGACCGCCGAGGCTACACCGTCACAGTACGATAGGAGCTGTTCAATCGTCTGGTACCGATGAATGTGCAGATCCATTTCCACGCCGTCCAAAATCCAATGGAGATCGGCCAGCTCAATCGGAAATGTCTGACACGCTTTCGACAACTCGTGCAGGACGTGCGGGTCGAAAACGGACGGATGCCGTACTCGATCGACATAGCCGCGCCATCTCCGAATCTCCTCCTCCGCCTTGGACGCCTGCCGGGGCTCGTCCACAATGTCGTCCACGATCCGGCAATACGCATAGAGGGCTTGCAGCGCCCGGCGCTGGGCTTTTGAAAGCCCGACAAACGCCCAGGCAAAATTCGAGCGGCTCTTCTTCATAATGGTGGCGGCGTTCATGCGTTCCCCGCCCGCAGTTCCGGCCTGCCTTTCGGCCATCGCAACATCCGCCAGAGCATAACCCCTTTATCCCAAGTCCGGAGTGCCGGGCGATAGCGAAAGACGTCGTAATCGTTCTTCCGTATCAATTCCAGAATCCGGGTTCCGCCGCACCAAACCAATCGAAGTTCCTTTCGAAGATCGTCTCCTACGCGGTCGCAAAGACTTCGGCCGCGATTAAAAATTCGCAGGGTTCGTTCGATTTCGAGGTCCAGAAGCCCTCGAAAGCGATCGTCGACGATACCTGCCGCCAGGTCCGCTTCGGTATAGCCGAACCGCGCCATGTCGTCTTGCGGAAGATAGACGCGGTCTTTTTTCCAATCCACCGCCACATCCTGCCAGAAGTTCGCGAATTGAAGCGCCGAGCAAATGTCGTCGGAGAGACGAAACAGCTCTTCGTCCCGGTATCCGTGCAGCCATAAGACCAAACGGCCGACCGGGTCGGCCGACAGCTTGGCGTATTCCACAATGGAGGCGAAATTGGGATGGCGGTTCTGCCGGACATCTTGTTCAAACGCCCGAATCAAATGATCCAGCCACTCGACCGGAATATCGTGCGCCAAAACGGAATCCGCCAGCGCAACAAAGATTGGATGCTCGGCTTTGCCTTCCACCGCCTCGTACAAAAGTTTTCGCCATTGCCCGAGACGTTCGAGTCGCGCCCCGGCGTGCTCGGCTTCATCGGCAAAATCGTCCGCCGTCCGAGAGAACGCGTAAATCGCGTGCACGTGGGGGCGAACCTTCCCCGGAATCCACCGGGAACCGACGGGAAAGTTTTCGTAGTGGCCGTCGGCGAGATAGGTACAAAACCTACGCGCCTGAGGAAGCGTCCACCGCGCCCCCTCGGGAGGAGCAGGGATCTGGGGGAACGAGGCAAGAGAGATTGTGGATAAATCCATGAGGCAAGCGGCATCATAAGGGTCTCCGTCGCAGAGAACAACCTTGTAATCTTCCTAATCTTTACTTAAAGTTTATTATCGTTATTGTTATTTAACTAATTGATATAAATATACTTATCTATAATTTAAACTAAAAGTTGCCGCGGTTGTCGATGACGATCTTTGATCCTTCGGAACTGCCAATCTGAGTGGCGCCGAGATAAACGCCCGCCCCCGCCACGACCAGCAATGGCCAAATCCACCATCTTTCATACCACTTCTTCTCGGGGACGGGAGACGCGGCGACTTCCTGCTTCGGCCGGTCCGCGCCGCCGACGGTAAGAGAGGCATCCGGCACGGAAGGCTGGCCGAACGTGGACGACATCAGATAACCGTCCGGGCGGAGAAAGCCGAGCAGCGTCGCGACCATGTCGTCCGAAGCGCCCGGAAATTCGGAAAGATCTTCTCCCATCGCTACGACGGCCACCTGAGAAAATTCCGCCGTCCGCGTGTCGAACAGTTGTCCCAGGAACCGATAGTTTTTGCTCTTGTTCAACGTGCCCAGGAAAACCAGATCGGCATGGACGGCGGACGCTAGATCCCGAATCTTGCCGACCTCGTCGCTCTGTTGGGCCGCGCCCTCTCTCACTCGAAAGAGCTCGCCCAAGGCCGCTTCGGTTTTTGCCGGTTCCAGTTTCACTTGAACGTTCTCTAAACGTTTCTGAAACTTGAGCGGCTGGTACCAACTCTGCATTCCTTCGTTTTCGACCAGGAGGAAGTATTCCCCCTGCTGCAGCTTGGTCTTGTACGGCGTCGTCCCGATGAAACGACCGTTCAGATAGATCCTGGCTCCGGAAGGTTGTGAGTCGATTTGAACCTGGGAGACTTGTTCCGCGAGCACGTCACGCCGAACTTTCGCGAATGTCTCGATCACGGCGGGTGAATATTCGCGACTGGAAAGCTCCCGTGTCGGATCGAGGTACACCACCCGCCGGAATTCCCCTTGGGCCTTCTCCGGCTGCTTCAAAGCGACATAGGTCATTCCCAGGTACAGATGAGCGTCGATCAAGTCTCGATTCGATCGCAACGCCGGGAGGTGAAGAATAAATTCACGCCTCGCTCCTTCGAGATACTTTTGAGCGCTGCTCACTCTTAGAGTTCCGTACGCGGCTTTTCCTTTCGAAAGAAGCGCTCTCCCCTCTTTGAGCTCTTCAGTGGGAGACAAGGGAGCCTCGTCTTTGCGATTTCGTTGAACCCATCGGCTGATCTCGTCGGCCGGCACTAACCGAACGCGTCGGTCGCGGGAAAACGCGTCGGATACGGCTGAGCGAAGCAGCTTGCGACGAACTCCCTCCGATTCGGGAAGAGATAAATCGACGACAGCGAGGGATACCGCTTCCTGGCTCAATCGCATCGTCGGTTTCGTCTCTTGCGCCCAACCCTGCGGCATAAAGACCAGGCCCGCCAAGAACAGAGCGATAATTTTTTTCATCGACCCGGCACCGTCAAGGTCAGTGTGGAGGTCGTGGCGTCTGATTTACCGACGTCCGTAAAGAGAAGTGCGCTTCCCGCCCCGACAAGCAACACTCCTCCCACCGCCGCCCATATCCAGGGGTTTTCATACCAAAGGCGACGTTCGCCTGGACGGTTGGGCGCAAGCAGGGGTTGTTCGGGCTGATTGGTGAGCGTCCCCTTCGCAGTAGGAGGGGGTTGGAGTTCTGATGTTTGCGTCACTAGCGGCGGCGCGAGCGGAGAAGCTTTTTTGGCCGTTTCCTCGGCAGCGATAACGTAACCGTTCGCATCGAGATCTTGAACCAATTTCCCCACCAATCCCTCCGGCGTCGTATCCGATTGAGGTCGGGAAACTTCCTGACTTCGTTGATCGTAAAACTGCGCCTTAACCGCGCCGCTCGAAGGAGAGACCAACAGAAAGATATCCGCCCCCAAGGCGAGACCCGCCTGATCCAAGAAAGCCGCGCGATGATGATCGATGTCTTGCGATTGATTCACCGTCTCGAAATTCTTGGAAACATCGGCCGTTTGGACGGGCCGCAATTCCAGCTCGATGCGATTCTCCCCCGAAACCACAAACTTGCTTGTGAATTGCGATTCCGAGCCCTCGAATTGGGCGCGGATGAAGTGTTCTCCGGCGGGTAAACCGCGAACTCGAGCGGGAGACGCGCCGGCCGAACGACCGTCGACGTAAATTAACGCCCCCGCCGGGCGTGTGACGACTTCCAGGTCGCCGTGTTCTCGTTTTCGGATGTCCGCGCGAATCCCATCGACCAATTTCCGTATGTCGGGCGGGTAGAGCTTGGCGGAAAGCGTACGGCTGTCCCTTTCCGGATCCAGAACGATGACTTCTTTGATCTCCTCCTTCGCTTTGGCGGAGTCCTTCCCGGCAAGGTACGCCATTGCAAGGTGAAACTGCGCCGCCCGAAGTCCCTCAAAGGCTCCTTCATCCGTCAGATGGTTTCGAAACCAGTCCTTCGCTTTGAACAACAGATCGGTGGCCTCTTTGACTTTGAGTTGGGTGTACGCCTGTTGCCCCTTTTCCAAGAGCTTCGTCCCCTCCTCGATTGAGGAGCTTTGAGTTTTTTGGGTCCCTTTGGGGGCTAGGCCGGCAAGGTATCGATCCACCACAGCACTTTCGATGACCGTAACCCTGCCCGTAT
This sequence comes from Bdellovibrionota bacterium, assembly GCA_035292885.1. NCBI lineage: Bacteria > Pseudomonadati > Bdellovibrionota > Bdellovibrionota bacterium. The sequence goes on from DATDPG010000004.1 coordinate 9,137, forward strand.
CGCGAAGCGTCCGGATCACGGCCGCCCGCGCTTTTTCGTTCGCGCCTTCCCCGAAGGGAGGTACCGCGACGACCGGCTTAGACTCCGCTTTCAACGGAATGGGAAACGCCAATAGAAGCGACAAAAAGAGGGGAAAAAGCGGGGAGCGAGTCGAGGTCATCCGAGAATCGTTTGATTGTACCATCGCTCACTCCGGCTGTAGAGTGAGCCGAAACATGCGGCTTTCCATCGTTTTTCCCGCCTACAATGAGGAACTCAATATCGCTGAAGCGATCGACCAGGCACTCCAGCACCTCGGGAACCAAGGCGGCGAAGTTATTGTCGTCAACGACGGAAGCGAGGATCGAACTTCCAAAATCGTTCAAACGTACGTCGATCGATTGCCCCGGCAGGTCCGGCTCATTAACCACACGCACCGTACCGGGTACGGCGCGGCCCTTCGGGATGGATTTGGCGCGTGCCGGGAAGATTGGATCTTCTATTCCGATTCCGACAACCAATTTGATCTGTCGGAAATCGACCGCTTGGTCGAGCGTTCAAAGGCCGTCGATCTCGTCCTCGGCTACCGCCAAAATCGGCAGGATTCATGGGTACGCAAATTCGCCGCCTTTGGATTCAATCGATTGGTGCGCCTTGTTTTCGGGCTGTCCGTCCGCGACATCGACTGTTCGTTCAAACTCTTTCACCGAACCGTATTCGACCGAATTCATCTTCAGGAAAACGGTTTCCTGATCGATCTGGAGATTCTGTTGAAAGCCAAACGCGCCTCTCTTCGATGGAAGGAAGTGGGAGTGACCCATCGATCTCGAAGGTTCGGCCGTTCAACGGTCCGACTGGCCGACGTTTGGAAAACAATCCTCGGAATGTACCGGCTCTCGGCACGGAGCCTCGCTTCCCATCAGGGGACTTCGTACACCCGCGCCGTGGACGAGGAAAAACTGACCGGATAGCGAGCGATGGTCTCGAGCAAAGGCGCCGGAAAACTCTGCCGTTCCAGAGCGCCGACGACGATGTACCGAATCCGATACTTCCTCACGAACTGATTCAGAAGTTCCGGAGTCGGGCTTCCCCGAAGCTGTTTGAGGTCGGCTTGACGGGGTCCCATCAAGGCATAACCGTCCGGCCGCCAAACCCCCGTGTGCTGCATCCATGCGAGAATCGTCGGCCGGCCGCTGAACGCAGCGAACCGCCCGTCCCTCTGGTACGAGTCTCCTTCGGCTTCGAGAATATGATCATTCGGCGCCGTGTGGTCGCGCAACCATCGGACGATTTCCCGTTCCCCCGGAAACAGGCGGTCCCAGTGCGCCATGCCGTCGAGACTTTTCACACCCCTGAAACCTCCCGTGCGCGCCCAGGTTCCCGCCACGGGGTAAACACATCCTGCCGCGATTACAACGACCAGCAGGGCCACCGAAGACCGCCGGTAGTAAAAGAAGAGCTTTCGATGCCGCCAGATGAGCAACGGCACACAGATCGCAAGCGCGCTCCAGGCCAACATATAAAACTTAAAGACAGTGTTGATCCGCCGATATTCGGGGCCGAAAAATTCGTAGAGATAAATGAACTCACACGTGGCAATCGCCAGGAGCGACCAAAGAAGAAGAGCGTCTTCCGGTTCTTCCCAATCCCCATTTTTCCAGAACCAGGCTCCGGTCAAAAAGAAGCCGCAGATGGCCGCGGCACCGCCGCCGAAAAGGACGATTCCGACCGTAATGCCCAGGATCCGAATTTTTTGCCGTATGGAAAAATAGGAAACGATCCGAAAAAAGAGAAAAAGGAGCGGAACGAGAAAGAGCGCCCAATGGGCCAGGAACATCGGAACCGGACTGTGCAATTCCGCCGGCACCCAGTGGATCGAACTCGATCGGGGCACGAAGGAAAGCCAAAAAGGAAGATAGGTGATGAACGCCGTACCCCCTACGACCGCAACGGCCCACCAGAATCGAAAGAGAACCAGGACGACAAAGAGAGCCAGCCAGGGGATTTCCCACGGATTGAGCGGGTAATGGAGACCCACCGCCAGACCGGTGAAAAAAATTAAGACGCCCGAAAGAAGCCTGTCCCCGTTTCGAAGCGCCGATCGCAGGGAAAAAACCAAGGCGAACGTGAGCGTCACCCACGGCAGGGCGAGGTAATGGGCATGAAGGTCCCCGACCAAGAACGAAAAATAAGGGAATTCGGTAATCGTTCCGGGCATCGTGCGCGAACTGCCCCACCAGGAAAAACCGTTCGTCCACCTACCGGTGACCCACTGCCGAATCCATTCGACGTTTGAAAGAAGCGTAGAGACCAACGCGGAGCCGGCGGCGCAGAGGCGATTCTGGCTGATCTGGCGAACCCAAGCGTACGCGGATGAACCGAGCAGGGCCATCACCGTGCAGAGGCTCAGATTGAAAGCCCACTCGGGCGGTACGCCGGCGGCTCGGGTAATCGGCACGAAGAGGAGATGTCCGTAGTAGTAATAATTCAGTGGAATCCCCGAAAGCCAGCGGTCTTCCGGAGGAAAATGCCGATCCAACAACACTCCCTGAAAAACGGACAGGTCCGCGAACTTTTCCGTCTGCTCCAGTTCAGGCGCGAACATTCTGAGGCCGATCGCCACGGCCAAAATGATCCAAAACGTCACGACTCCCCCAATCGCCGAACCGTTCGCGCGAGGCGTTGCGATGGGAAACGTTCTTGACCCGAAAAAGAGAAATCCGTACGCAACGACGGCGGACACATATGTCGGGCTGTTTCCCGGTGGAAGGCCGGTCAACGATCCCCAGAGCCAATAAACATAGGACCATAGAAGAAGAAAGAGCGGGAGCCCGAGGGCCCCGCCCTGTCGGCCAAAAATTCGCCGAGCCGGCCGCTCCGTCGCCAATTGAAGGATTGCGAGGACGGTGATCCAACGCCCGGCCGCTGCGAAGTCGTCCATTAGTTCAGCGGGTTGTCCACGACCAGGATGTTTTTTGACGAATCGGTGCCCGATCCGTTGAGTAGCAATGCACCTCCGACACCACCGGCGACGACACCGCCGACGATCGCCCAGAACCACAACTGGCGATAGAACGGATTCCCGGATTCGACTTTAGGCAGCGTTGCCGGGCCTTCACTTCCTCCCTCGGTTCCCTTCAAATCACTTGGAATACTCAGTTGAGCGATCACCAAACCGTGATCCGTTAAATTCTTCAGCAATTGATCGGCCAGAGCCCTTGCCGCCTTCTTCATCTCGGACGGAGGCGATTCTACGCCACCGATCATCGAGAATTCTTTGGAGCGGGTGTCGAAGAGTTGTGCGGCGATCGTCAGGTTCCCGTCCGGTTTAGTCGTCATCTGCCCGAGAACAAGAACGTGTGCGCCCAAGTCCTGCCCTAATTGAGCAAGCTGATTCAGAACGATCGGATCGCGCCGCCGCTCAAAGGCGTATGGACTTAGGAACATCCATGGTTCGAGTTCCACGTCTACGGAGCTTTTTCCCCCGCGCACCTCCACTCGTTGCGCGTAAGGTCGGAATCCCGATTTCTCTACGAGCAGGAAATGTTCTCCGGCCGGCACGTTCGCAACATCCGACGGAGAAGGAACTTGCTGAACGGCGTCGAAGAAGACCGTTGCCCCCTTGGGTTCGGTCCGAACCGAAACGGTGGCCTGAGGGCCGGCCAAAACCTGTTTCGCCAGTTGGCGATGCAATCGGACGATTTTCGGCGGAAACTCGCTGGACGGCAGCTCGTGGGTTTTCCGTTTCGGATCCAAAACAATCATCTGGCGGATATATTCTTCGCCCTTCTTCGAATCTCCCCGAATGATGAGCGCCATCCCAAGGTAGAGATGAGACGCCAAGAGATACCGGTTCTCCCGCAACGCCGAAATTCCTTGGCGGTATCCCCGAACCGCCGAATCGAGGGAACCGATCGCCTCGTCGATCGCGAGGTTTTGATAAAGTTCCCTTCCCTTTCGAAAATCTTCAAAAGCTTTTTCGAGCTGCATCGTGCCGTCGCGAGCGTCGTCCCGCCAAACGCGCTCCACGTTCTTTGCCACGACTTCGTCCGGAACCATCTGAACGCGCTTCGAACGGGACAAATTCTCATACAGTGCGGCTTGGAATTCGCTCTCGGAGGGATGATCGCCGCGATGAAAGCCGGCCAGTGCGCAAACGGCCAGGTCGGTACCGCTCGGTTCTTCGGCATACGCAACATTCTGCGATGGAACTGTTTGTGATCCGAGAAAGAAAGAAACGACCAGCAGGGATGTGGAGCGAGAGCGACGAGCCATGGGGGGCGATCTCTTTTCATTATCCGGATCAGCGCCCTAAGCGTCAATAATGGTTGGATTTTTGGATCTTTGGAACGGATCAGGCGGCCGGAGGCGTCTCGTCTTCCGGTGGGGCGGCCGGTGCGGCGGCCGCCGGAGCAGGGGCCGGGGCCGGAACTTCGGCCGGCTTTTGTTTGGCTTCTTCCGCCTTTTTCTTCGATTCGAGCACACGAACGACATGCTTTCGGCTCGCCTTCCAGGCGTCAAAATGGGCTTCGCAATACCCCTGCCGAATCATCGGTTTGCGGCAACCTTCGCTCTTGCAATTCTTGTGTCTCGCCTTGGGGAGTTCACCCCGCCGCCAGGCACGGTAGTGAAGGTCGCAATATCGCTTGGCCCGAACGGGGCGCTTGCACTTTTCTTTCCGACAGGTCGTTGCTTCAGCCATAGGGGGCTCCATGTAAGGGCAAACCGCTTATGATGCAAGGGTTATTTGAACCGGTCTCATGAATGGTTTCGTAACGAGACCGAGCGAAACGCCGGATGGCAAGGCCGCAGGAGTCAAACGCCCGGAGGCGTACTCTCTGCAGTACGTCGAGGACGTTTGGCTCCGAGAACGAAGCCAGCCGGCGTTGCAGCCGGTCGCAGTAGAAAGTATTCATGAGACCGGTTCATGGCATGCGAGTTGCCCCTTAAGCCGGAGAAGGGACCCGTGTGGTTCCCCGAAAATGAAATGTTTGGATGATATGAAGAGGCCGTCATCTCAAGGACTTATCGGTTATAATGGGGGTCCAATTCGTCTCCCCGAACCGTTCCGTATTGTGACAAGACCGTCACAACATAGAAGGGATTTCGATGACTGAGCTTCTTAACCTCTTGTTTTCAGACGCAGTAGTGAAGGTGCTGCTTTTTAGCGCGAGCTTTTTGGCGGCGTTCATCCTGGTTTTGAGCCTCCTTCCGGACGAGGGACAGGCCAAAGCCCGAGAACGATTAGGCGTCACGGATCTTCAACCGCGGCCGAATCAAGTCGCCGTACTCCGATGGTTTCGGCCGTTTTACACCATGTTGGTTCCTCGGATCGCTTCGCGAAATATTTTTGACACGCGTCGGGCGAAACTGCACCGAGATCTGATCACGGCCAATCTTCGCGACGAAGTCACGCCCGACGAATTCATCGGGTTTAAGTTCGTCATGGCCGTGGTGATTCCTCTGCTTGTGGGCTACTTGTCGGGGGCTCTCGGCCGGCCGATTCCGATCTTTCTCTGGCCCGCGGTCATCGTGGGCGGCTTCCTGTTCCCCGACTTTTGGTTGAAGGAGAGAATCAAAATCCGTCGCAGGTCGATCTTGAGGGCCTTGCCTTACACGCTCGACCTTCTCACACTTTCCGTCGAAGCGGGCCTCGATTTCATCGCCGCAATTCAGCGTCTTACGCAGCGATCAAAATCCAACGCTCTGCTGACGGAATTCAACCACATGCTCAAGGAAATCCGTCTCGGCACGGCGCGATCCGACGCCCTTCGGAGCATGAGCGATCGACTTCAAATCGAGGAAATATCTTCGTTTACGACACTCCTCATTCAGGCGGATCAATTGGGCGCATCAATCGGACAAGTGCTTCGCGCGCAATCGGACCAGCTTCGGGCGAGCCGATTTCAGGGCGCCGAGGCGACCGGTGCGCGAGCTTCTCAACTCGTCCTCTTTCCGCTCGTCCTCTGTATTTTTCCGGCGATATTCATCGTGGTTTTGGGCCCCACGCTGATCGGTCTTCTGCAACGGGGATTGTTCTGATGTACCGCGTCCGGAACATGACCCGTCAGATGATTCTCGCCGACCGGGTGGAGCAGGCGAATCGGCTTTGGCCGAGAATGAAGGGTCTTCTCGGCCGATCGAACCTGCCGGAAGGTCACGGTCTTTGGATTTCCCACTGCAACTCGATCCATACGTGGTTCATGCGATTTCCCATCGACGTCGTATTCGTCTCTTCGGATCAAAGAGTGGTCCGCCTTCTCGAGCAGGTTTCTCCGTTTCGAATGACTCGCCCCTCGCTGTCCGCTCGGTCGGTACTCGAACTAGCGGCCGGAACACTCGCTCGGCGGTTGACGCACGTCGGAGACCAGTTGAGCTTGGAGATGTTTTCGTGAAGGCCTCCCTGAAAATCGTCGCGGGCGGCGCCGACCGCAAAATCATCCCTCTCAAACGGGGGAAATACGGGATCGGCCGCGCGGAGGGGATGGCGATCCAGATCGACTCGCGGCAAGTTTCCCGCCAGCATGCCGAGATCGTCGTGGAGGAAAATTGCATCCGTCTTGTGGACCTCGGCAGCGCAAACGGCACCGTTTTGAACGGCGTCCCGGTGGAGAACGAGAAACTCCGAAACGGCGACCGAATTTCCATCGGCGAAGTGGTGATCGAATTCGAAAGCGACATTCCGGATGAAACCAAGCGCAGTCCGGTGACTCGCTTTCCGCAAAAGAAAACTCTCCGTTCCGTGGCTCGCCCGGCAGAGGCCCGGCCGTCGCGAAACCCCCGGTCCGTTCGTTTTGTGGTCACCGGTGCGCTGATGCTTCTCTCCGCGTCGATCAGTATTTTCGGGAGCCTCGCGTTCCGAAGCGTCATGATCGACCGCCTCGAGGCCGCTTCGCTGGAACGAGCTCAAAGCCTAATCCGGTATATGGCGGAGAAAAATCGCGAGGACCTCCGCCTCGGAAATGAACTTCTACTGGATGCCGACTCCATTCTCCAAGAGAAAGGAGTTCGGGAAGCGGAGATCGTGGGGACAAAGGGGCGAATCTTGGCCCCCATTTCCAAACTTCATCAAGTGACCAACGACCTTTTTGTGAAGGAGGCACTGGCACAGAAATCGGATCGACCGATTTTGCCGAGCCCGCGGCTCGGCGATGGAACCTACGTTTTGGTCCATCCGATACGGGCCTACGACGACGCTCACGGAGTTTATGAAACGTTGGGCGTGGCCAAGATCCTCTTCTCCCCGGAAGATGCCGTCGGCTCCGTCTCCGCCATGAACCGGCTGATCTTCGTCATCTTAGGCCTGGCGGTCGGCCTCTCGTTGCTGCTGGGATGGCTCCTTTCCAAACCACTGACCCAGCCGCTCGTACGCCTTGCGGAAAGAATCCATCTGCATCGCGCCGGTCACGCGGCTTCCGATGACAATTCCGGTGCCGATCAGGTACCCTTCTCAGATTGGGCCCCACTGGTCGATGCAGTGGACAGGCTCACTGAGGACCGCGAGGAATGATCGACACCAGAGGGCAATGGCTCCTGACGGGGATCGGTGCACCCGTCAGAGGGCGGGAATTCGTGCTTTTAGGCGACGAAATCCGCATCGGCCGAACCCCCGAAAACGACATCGTTCTCCCGTACAAGAGCGTTTCCCGGCACCACGCCTGTATCCAGCGCCGCCAAGACGGCTATTGGATTCGCGACATGGGCAGTAAGAACGGCACCTTTCTCAACGATCGTCCCGTCGAAGAAGCACTGCTTAAGAAGTCCGACGTTCTTCGAGTGGGAGACTCTTCGTTTCGTGTCGGCCGGGAAGAATCCGCCGAAGCGTCAGCGCCGACACCCGACCTCTCCTCCATCCTCGAGAAAATCCGCTCGTTACAGCCGGCGCAGCTGAAACTCTCTCTCGATGGACTCAAGCGATTTAAAAGCCGGCGGGTTTTATTGTACGGGATCGCGGCGATCGTCGGAGCCGCCGTTTTATTCTCCCTACGTCCGGCTCCCAATGCGAAATCGGTTTCGACATCGACCGGCACACCGTCTCCATCCGCGTCGAATGGCAAACCGCTCCGTCCGATTCGCGCGACGGATGACGAAGTTCTGAGCTGGCGGAGTAAAATTGAAGCGGCCCTTTATTTCGACGACGTCAAATCGGCCGTTTCGCTCCTGCGAAAAGTCGTCGCCGCGCGTTCGGACGATGCGCGGGCGCGCGCCCAGCTCGATCGCACCGAGGCGCGCTTGCGCCGAATGATCGCGGATTACTACGAGAGCGGCGCGCGAGAATATGAAAAGCTCTATTACGACCGCGCCGTTTCGGAATGGCGGAAGACCATGGCGCTGGCGGCGGACTTTGACCCGGAGACCTATAGAATGGCCGAGGCCAAAATTCGCGACGCGCAGGCCAAGCTTACGGAGCGTTCCCGATGAGCCAACGGGCCAAAATTGTCGTGAATCGAAAAGGGGAGCCGACCCGTACACTTCATTTTCAAGACGAAGTCATTTATTTCGGCCGGTCGAAAAAAAACGAAGTGGTTTTGCGGGACAGCGCAGTCTCCCGCCGGCACGCGAAGCTTTTCTTTCAGGGAAATCACCTGATCGTCGAAGATTTGGGCAGTTCCAACGGCACAATGATCGCCGGGAAAAGGATCGAACGAACGGTCGTAGCGCTGGGACAGTCCATCGAGATCGGGCCGTTTGTCGTAACCGTTGAAGCGCCGGACAAGATCGAATCGACCGCACCCGAGGCCACGCTGAACGAATCCACATTTCCCACAGCCTCCTCCGAGGCGGAGACTTCCGCGGCTCGCCCCTCATCGCCGACCTCCCCTGCAAATGACTTCATGGATGCCATCGATGTTCGCCCCGGACATATGCGTGTCTTGGAGCAATTTCTTGAAGCCGAAGCTACCGCCGGCGAAGAACCGACGACGCCGGAGCCGACGACCCCCGAAAAGAATTTATCCGAGATGGAATCCGCATCGCCCCGGCCGGTGGATGCCCTCGCCTTTAAGCCGGCCGCGCGCCTCGTCCGTCTCGACGGGCCCGACGCCGGAAATGAGATTCTTCTCGACCAGGATCAAGTAACGATCGGAAGTGCCGTGGATTGCGACGTCGTGATTGAACAAAAAAATGTCTCACAGGTTCACGCGACGATTCAAAAGGAAGAAGACACATTCATTCTCAAGAATCAGGAGGAATCGACCGGGACTTTCGTCGACGGCGTTCCCATTCGCGAACGGCCGTTGGAAAGTCACGACATCGTCTACGTCGGCGACGCGAAGTTTGAATTCCTGGAAGGAACGGCCCGCTCGAAAGCGCAACGCCCACGCGTAATGGAGCGATCGCCGACCTCCGTCCGTCCGGGCGCCACATTGATTTGGAGGTTGAACCGCCTTTTCTCCGATTGGCGGATCGTCGCTTTAAGCAGTGTACTACTGGGCCTGTTGATGGTCGCCGTGATTCCGAAGCCCAAGCCAGCCCCGCGAGTGTCCGCAGTGCCGGAAGCGAAATCCGAACCGCCGGAGAGCGAAGCCGCGCGCGTGGCTCGGTTTAATGTCTCCCGCGCTTCCGAACTCCTGAAAAAGAAAAAATACGAAGATGCCGAGGCGCGCCTTCGTCTGGTCCTCGATAAGATTTCTCCCAACGACCCCGAGGCGATTCGATTGCTCGATGAACTGGAAGCTGCACGCGCCGATGAAAAGCGAGCCGAGGAAAATCGAAAACGAACGGTCGTCGAACAGGCCAAGAAAATTCAAAACATCCTGGCCGAGGGGGACAAACTTCGAGCAGCCCGTAAATCTGCCGAGGCCCGTCGCGTATACGAACAAGCTCTCATGATTGATTCCGACAGCCGACAGGCCCGCGCCTCGATCGAGGAACTGAACGATCAAGAAGAATCGGCCAAGCGGGAACGTTTGGCCCGAAAGAAAACCAACGAACAACTGAAATCTCTCTACAACCAGGGCGTCATGAAATTCGAAGCCGGCGACTACGGCGGGGCGGAACAACTACTGCGCGAGGTCGCCAGCAAGAAGGGACACACGTATCAGGCCTCCGCCAAAAAACTGCTGGACGAAATTCGCCGCCGAGCCGACAAAAAGATTCAGGATCAGGTGAAAGAAGCCAAGCTCCTCGTGGATGCCGGGGAGCTCTTGCGCGCCCATTCCGAGCTCCAAAAAATCACCAAACAGTTTCCACGCAAGCAAGACGCCGCTCGGCTGCTCGACCAAGTCGAAGGCGCGATGCTTGCGCGGGCCAAACAGCTCTTTCACGAAGGAATTGCTTATCAAGAACTGTTAGAGGACCCCTCCGCTGCTGTGGAAAAGTATCAGGAAGTCCTTCGATACAGTCCCGATCCCGGGAACGAACTCAATCGAAAAGCGCTCCAAAGGATCCACGAACTGGAGGCTTCCGGGGCGGCCAAGAGTTCGCCGAACTGAGTGCATCCCTCGGCACTGCTCAATTGCTGCACAATCTGCCACGCACCTAATTTCGAGTGTTTGTATATTAAGTATGTGTATTTATTAACTTATTTATAAACAGCCTGTCGGGGCCTGTGGCGTATCCCTTGCTCTTATCTCCCTACGTATGTGCCGACAGAGCGTTCATCTTCGACGTAACCCTCTAGGGCAAGTGGCCCTGGAATACGCGCTCGTCCTGATCGTATTTGCAGCTGTGATCGGGAAGATCTGGATCTTTTATGAGGGTTTTGTCGGCGAAAGCCTCTACGGCCGGGGGGATGAGGTGCTCGGCCTCGAACGGGTCGTGTCCCTTCCATTCCCGTAAATCTAAACCTCAAGGAGGAAGAACTATGTTTCGCAACTATCGGAAACTTCTGGGCACGCGGAATCGCGGGCAGACCGCTCTCGAGTACGCGTTGGTCGTCGGCGTCATCGCCGTCGGCGTCATTTACGTCGCGCAAAAGGTCTTCGTCGGAAACGGCCAGGAACCGAGCGCAGCGGAAAAGGTAATGCAGGCTGCCGTTGACCAGGCCCAGAACGCCGTCACCGGCAAGTAAAAGCGAATTTGAAGTTCGAGGTGCACAAAGCAGTTCGTTCCGTCGGGGGGTTCCTCCTTCCCCCGCGGCGGAAATCTGACGCGCGATGGAGGACATGAGCCATGTTTCAATATTCTCCCAGAATGCGCCGCGCTCAGAGCGGCGCCGCAACATTGGAAGTCGGGATGTTGGTCCCGATCCTTTTCCTTTTGTTTCTCGGTCTCGTGCAGATCGTCATCTACCTGCAATCGAAGACCGCCACACAATATGCGGCTTTCACGGCCGCTCGTGCGTACCAGGTATACGGCGACCGGACGCTTAAGAGCGTCGATTACCCGCACGTAAGAGAAGCTCCGTACACCAACGACGGTCAAACCATCGCCGAAGCGGCGGCCGAGAAAGTCATCTTTGAGAGCCTGATGTGGGAACACCAGAACATCGACGTCGCGGCCGGATCTAAAAAAGGCGGAGAACCCAGTCTCGACCGATACTACCGCGACGGGAACGATCTTCTTAAAGACGGAGTCAGCACCGTAGGAAGCGAAGGGATCGTCCGCGTAAATCTTCGAACCGGCCTCGGCGCGCAGGTGCTTTATTGTCTTCCCATCGTATTTCCGGGCACGGAAATTTTCGCCGGTCTGGCGAAGAAAAAATACCCCTGCACGGTCTCTCGATTCGGCCGGCATTACAGCGGCATCGCGATTGAAGAAGAGGCCCTCTTCGGCCGGGAGCCACAAGGATGAGAAAACCCAAAGGACAGGTGGCCCTCGGTCTCGCGTTTTCGTTCACGGCGGTGCTGGCCGTGTTCGGTCTGGTCTTCAATTCGTCCTTGATCACGCGGGAGAAAATGCAACTTCAACAGACGACCGACTTCGCGGCTCTCGTAGCGGCGGATGTTCAACGGCACAATTTGAACCGGATTCGGGATTACAACGAAGGGATTGAAACGGCGTTCGAGGTTCTTCAATCGATCACGATGGCCCCAATTCCAATGTGTGCATTGAAGTTCATCAGAGGTGGCACAACGTACGTCGGGCTTCTCAGAGACACAGCCCCTTATACCGCTCTATCCACAGCCGACGTCTCTGACTTAACGAAAAAAGCGAGCGAGGCCGCGAGCGAAGAACTGCGGAAAAGCGGGGAAAAGGCCCTTGAACAAGGGGACAAGGCTACGGAGTCGGTTTGCAGCCCGCTTTGCCATCCGGTCGATGCGTTTTACCGAAATCTGGCAATTAGGACATATTCAGCGATTCGGATGGACTATGCGGCGAAGATCATGACGATTCTCCAAGATGCCAACAAGAATGCCTTTGAATACGCAATGTCGACGTATCTCCTCCCCGACAATCTCCCGATCGGCCTACGTGTTTATCTCGAAGAACGACTAGGGCGCAGATTGACGCCGGAATTACTCCGATCCGAATATGAAAAAGGTTCGCTCAAGGACAAATTTCAACTCGTCCAAGCAAGTTCCGATACGCCTCTGTTTTTGGCCGAAGATGAAATGCGACAACTCATCTACTGGCAATTTCGATACGATGGAATTCCCCCAAATATGCCGGATTCTGCTGGGAAGTGCTGGCAACCAACGTTCTATTATCCAATTCCGACCCTCACGATGGCGAAAGTCTCGCGCGGAAGCGGCTACACAACGTCATTTGTAGCGGGCGCCTCGTACACGCCTCCCGACTGGGAAGATGTGTTTCAAAAATTTCGAATTTACCTTACGGATCCCGCAAACAAGGACCCAAACAAACTGATCCGCTCACTAAGAGAAGACGAACGTCTGTTCAGCGAACGGCATGGCATGCACACATTGGCCCTTGCAAAACCGTACGGCGGCAAGTTCCCTGTCTCGGGAAACGTCCTCAATCCGCTGGATCACGGCGATCTCGGTGCGAAGTTCGAGGGCGCGAAGCTGATCGGAATTAACGATCGTGACGAGCTGGGTGGCTTTGACATGGGGTTCACGTATCAAAAGGAATTTCTCCACTGAGGCGCGCGTGATGGATGCACGAAACAAAAAATGCGGTCAGGCGACGCTCGAACTGGCGCTGTTGCTGCCGATCCTTTTCTTTCTTCTTTATTGGGTCATCAGCGGTTTTAAAGTGAATCACGACAGCGGGGACCGCTCGATCCGCAGACATGCCGAGGCGCTCAAAAAATTCGACCATGGGAATAACATGGACGCGATCAACATCGATGGCGTGGACCTCGTCCCGGGACGTTACAGCGAAATCATTCCCGACGGCGGCTCGTTCAACATTGGAAATTTTGTCAAAGATCTCGGCCTCGGCGTCGGAACGGAATTGGGTCTCAATGCCCTATTCAGCAACGTTGCGTTCTTCGGCGGTTACAAATGGTACGGGGCCGCCAGCCGTGAATTCCTCCGAAGCACAGCGACCCAATATGTCTCTGCGGGTGAAGTGAACTGGAAAACATCGGCCTTTGCGGGTGCCACGGGTGCCTTGACGAGCGGGCAAGCAAAAGAGGCGTTCACGGGAGTCAAATCAATGCCGGCCGGTTTCATCGGACCCCTTGAAAAAAATACGGGGGTACAAGAGTTCTGGGGATCCGCATCGCGGACAGGGTTGATAGCTTTCACAAACTCACAGGGTGATCTCAAGCAAATTGTCCCCGGCGCCGTCGGCGGAATGCTTTCGTCAAATTCAGCACAATCTTTCGGCGTGATTAACGGCAACGACATTCTCCATGGCGCGGCCAAAGGAGCCATTACCAGTGCCGTCGCGGGTGTTTTCAGCGGGAATTTTGACCTAAAAAAGGTTGGGATATCCACGGCGACAAGCGCCTTTACTACGAAATCGATGGCGAAAATATTTACAAACGATTCGTACACAGGTGACGCACGTACTTCCGCAAGCTTCGGAGCAGCAAATGCGATGTTTGCCACGTTAATAAATGGCGGGGACGCAAAGAGCGCTCTTTATGCCGGAGCCGCCGGCGCATTCTTCAGCCGCCAAACGATGGGTTGGGTAGATGGCAAAGATAATGAGGACCATAAATGGATCGATTCGCTCCAGCAAACGGGCGCCGGCATAGGTTTCAACGCCGCGATGGATTTGACCAAAGGCGCAGGCCTGAGCGCCATCGGCGACGGCTTTTACAACTCTCTTCTCGGCAGTGGCCAGAGTTACGCGACGAAAGCGATGTTGAACCAGATGCCTCCTTCGCTTCGTTACAGCCTAAGCGGCGCGGCGTCGGCGTACCAGGTGTACGACTATCTTCGAAACCCAGGATCGGCCAAGCAATTGGCACAGGAGATTAGTTCGCAGGCGCAGGTTCAGGCGCTCAGTGCCATCAACCCTCCGGTGGGGTCCTAAAATGAAACGAGCGCTCACATTCTTCCTCGCAATCCTGAACGCTTGCGTGCTCGGCCCGTTGCAGTCCCATGCTGACGAAGATACTGCCGTTCCGAACGGCACCATTGTCCATTACTCCGAAGTTCGCTCCGACGCGAGCGACTTAAAGCCCTTACACAGTTTTATCGAAGCTTTGATTCAAAGGAAATTGGCTCAAGACACGGCGGTACTTCTTGAATTGAAGGGATTCAGAACGGATCAAATCGAGGAAATTCTCCGGAGTACTGAATTCAAAAATTTCGCTCAACGCGTCATCGAAGATTCGGCCACGCAACATTCGGTCGATTTCGTCGTCCTTCGCTGGACGGACGCAGAACAAATGAAAATCCGAAGGTCCAGCTTAGAAACGGACCGACGAGACACGGCGGCGATGGAAGACCAGCTCCAGTTACAACAGGCCCTTCGTCAGAAGCGCCTTAATCGTGAAGTCCCTCCACGCAAACCGGAGTTGGACGGGTGGTCACGGCTAATCGAACAATCAAAGGACTATTTGTTCCGGTGAGGCTATTGAACTTTATGCCATGTTTTTATATACTTATGTTTGACCGCCGCACCATCTTTCGATTTTCCGTTCAATTTAGTTACGGAGGAATTCAGTGAAGAACCGCCGTGCGCTCATTTTCTCCCTCGTCTGTGGTCTGGCCGCAGTCCTGTTGACCAGCTACTACGTCTCCCGCAAGGAAAACTATTACTCCGCCCGCTTTGAAGAGATTCCGGTCGTCATCGCGACGAAGGACATCATGCGCTACCAGGTCATCGATGAAACGATGCTGGGGGTTCGAACCGTTCCCAAGCCGTTCGTTCAGCCTCTCGCCGTCACGATCAAGGATCGAGAACGTCTGATCGGTTACGTCGCGGACGCCACGATTAAAGAGGGGGAACAGATTACGGAAACGAAGGTCGCCCGCCCCGGTGAAAGTCGGATTTCGATTACGATCCCCAAATCGGATCGCGCCTGCACGGTCGCCGTCAACGAAATCAGCGGCGTGGCAGGCTTGGTCCGACCGGGGGATCACGTGGATGTCATGGGGACCTTTCGGACGGTGGACGACAAGACACGCGTCGCCAAGCAAGCCGAGACGGTGACGGTGTTTCAAAACATTCCCGTTCTGGCGGTCGGACGGAATTACGCATTCGAGACATCCATGGGCGCTCAAAAGGGGAAAGGAATCCTCCCGGATTCTCCCGGCGGCGGGGCCGGCTTTTCGAACGTGACGCTCTCGATGACGCCCCGGCAGTGCATGGATCTCACGCTCGCCCAGACGGTCGGGACCCTCTCCCTCTCCCTCCGCTCGTACATGAATCGATTCGGCGGCGAGACGATTCAGGCTCTGCACGATCAACCGAGCACCCCTTCGTCCGCCACCGGGATCCAGCAACCGCTGGAAATGACCGCCCGTCCGAAATGGCTCGAACTTCGAGGAGAGCAATCTCTGATGGTGCCCTAGGAGACGATGATGAAAAAACTTCAAATCATACTTCTGTTTGTTTTCACGCTCCCCTCCTTCGCTTGGGCCACATCAGGCACGGAAGAGTACCTCGTCGTGAACAATCCCCGTGTGATGTCCTTCGAATACACGATGGGAAACGTGACCGTCGGGAATCCCGAAATCGTCAATTTCAAGGCGGATCGGGAAAAGAAGCGAATCACCCTCCTTCCCAAGACGGCGGGAACTACGCTTCTTCTTGTATATGACAGCAATGGGCGACAACGAGACGCCATCCAACTGACGGTCTACCCCACCGATCCGGAGCGTTTGCTTCAGCAGGTCCGAAAGCTCTTGCGGAACGTGGAAGGGATCAATATTTCTAGATTGGACGAAAAGATCGTCATCGACGGCGAAGTGATTCTTCCCGAGGACAAAGAGAGAATTCAGAAAGTCGTTACAAATTCGAAACAGATCATCGATTTGACCCGCCTCAATCCGGACACCAACCGCATCATCGCCAAGAAGATCCAAAAGGAAATCGGCCTGGACGAAGTCAATGTGCGGTCTCTCAAGGGCCAAATCATCCTGGAGGGAGAGGTTTACTCCAAACAGGCGAAGGAAAAGGCCGAGAAGATCGCCGGCCTGTACGCCGAGAAAGTCATCAACGTTCTGGACGTCCGTGAAATCCCCAATCCCCCCAGCCGTCAGGCGACGATTCAGGTGACCGCTCATTTTGTCGAGGTATCGAAAAACTTTTCGAAGAATTTCAATTTTCGGTGGAACCCGGTGCCCAAAATCTCCTCCACCGGTTCGTACACGATCAATCCGGTCAGCGGCAGCGACAACCTGACCGGCGCCATCACCGGCACGATCGACGACATGCTTCCGAAGCTCAATT
>DATDPG010000005.1 GCA_035292885.1 Bdellovibrionota bacterium
GTGAGCGCGGACGCCTCTTTCAAAAAGTCCTCCGGCTTGGGGAGTTCCAACGCCTGGCGCAGAACATCATCGGCATGTTCCACGAAAATCAATTTCACTTCGCGGCGGATGTTCGGCGGGATGTCCCGGACATCTTTTTGATTCTCCTTCGGAATGAAGACCGTCCGGATGTTCCCCCGGTGCGCTGCCAGGATTTTCTCCTTGAGTCCGCCAATCGGAAGAACGCGTCCCCGCAACGTGATTTCACCGGTCATCGCGATGTCGCGCCGGACCGGGATTCGCAGCAGCGCCGAGGCGATCGATGTGGCCATGGTGATCCCGGCCGACGGGCCGTCCTTCGGAATGGCGCCTTCCGGAACGTGAACGTGGATGTCGATGTTCTGGTAAAAGTCGTCCTTGAGGCCGAACGATTTCGCCCGCGTTCGGACATAGGAGAGCGCCGCTTGGGCGGACTCCTGCATCACGTCCCCTAGTTTTCCCGTGAGGATCAGTTTGCCTTTGCCGGGCATAAGCGTGGTTTCGGTGACCAGCAGGTCGCCGCCGTATTCGGTCCAGGCCAGGCCGGTGGTGAGGCCGATGGCGCTTTTCTCTTCGGCAATGCCATGCCGGAATTTTGGAATCCCGAGATGTTTAAAGATCAGCGATTGCGTGACCTTCGCTTTGTGTTCGGGACCGTGCTTGACGACATCCACGGCGACTTTTCGGCAGACCGTGGCGATCTCCCGCTCTAAATTGCGGACGCCCGATTCCTTGGTATAGCGGCGGATGATCGTCCGCAACGCCCGGTCGGAAAAAAAGATATTGCTTTCGCGCAAACCGTTTTCACCGATCTGTTTCGCCACCAAGTACTTTCGCGCGATGTTGAGCTTTTCTTCTTCCGTGTAGCCGGAGATCATAATGATCTCCATTCGGTCTTGAAGCGGCCTGGGGATTCCAAAAAGCGAATTGGCCGTCGTGACGAACATCACGCGCGACAAGTCGTAATCCATGTCGAGGTAATGGTCTTGGAATGCTAAGTTCTGCTCCGGATCGAGGACCTCAAGGAGCGCGGCCGAAGGATCCCCGCGGAAATCCATCGCCATTTTGTCCACTTCGTCGATTAAGAAGACGGGATTGGAACTTCCCGCCTTTTTCATCGATTGTATGATTTTACCGGGCAGGGCTCCGATGTAGGTTCGGCGGTGGCCGCGAATTTCGGCTTCGTCCCGCACGCCGCCCACGGACATCCGGACGAATTTCCGGCCGGTGGCGTTGGAGATCGACTTCGCGAGGGACGTTTTTCCGACGCCCGGCGGACCGACGAAACAGAGAATGGGACCTTTGATCTTGTCGACCAGTTTTTGAACGGCGAGATATTCGAGAATTCTCTTCTTCGGTTTCTCCAAGCCGTAATGGTCGCGTTCCAGGATCGATTCGGCTTCATCGATGTCGAGCTTGTCTTGCGTGAATTCGTACCAGGGGAGGGAAATCGTCCAGTCGATGTAGTTCCGCACCACGGTGGCTTCGGCCGACATCGGCGACATCATTTTAAGCTTCTTGAGCTCTTTCTCGATCTTTTGCGCCGCCTCTTTCGAAAGCTTCTTCGCTTTGATTTTCTCTTCGAGCTCCTGGATCTCGCTCTTGAACTCGTCCCGTTCGCCGAGTTCCTTCTGAATCGCCTGCATCTGTTCGTTTAAGTAGTATTCCTTCTGTGTCTTCTCCATCTGCTTCTTGACGCGCGTGCGGATCCGCTTTTCCACCTGAAGGATCTCGATCTCGGACTGCATGAACGCATAGAGTTTCTCCAGGCGCTGCGTGGCGTCCGCGGTTTCCAAAATGTCCTGTTTGTCGCCGAGCTTCAGCGTCAAGTGCGCGGCGATCGTATCGGCCAGGCGCGAAGGATTGTCGATCGAAGCCACCGACATCAGCATTTCCGGCGGGATTTTTTTGTTGAGTTTGACGTACGTTTCGAACGTCGAGTGAACCGAGCGCATCAGCGCTTCGTTCTCAACGGAAACGTTCTGCGTCTCGACGATCTCTTCGATCTCGCACAAAAAGAAATCGTCGCGCGGCTCGTACGTCTTGACGCGCGCGCGCTTCTTTCCCTCGACGAGAAGTTTTACGGTCGAATCGGGCAGCCGAAGGAGCTGAATGATCGTGCCGAGAGTTCCGACGTCGTAAATATCTTCGGCTTGAGGCTCGTTTACCTTGGCCCGTTTTTGCGCGACCAAGAGAAGGTCTTTGTCGTTGGCCATCGCATGCTCGAGGGCGCTGACCGACTTCGGCCGGCCGACGTACAGCGGCACGACCATGTGCGGAAATACGATAATGTCGCGGAGCGGTAGAAGCGGAACTTTACGAGTAATTCCAGCATGTTGTCCCTGTTCCCCTTCGTTTTCTTTTTCAAAAAACATGAACCCTCCTCCAGATTTTCAATATATCAGACTGGGTCGCCGGGTTATACGGTGTTCGGAAGATAGGCACAAATCCGGAATTGGCAATCCCGATTACGGGGAGGATGGCGGGACCGCCTCCGTCTTTTTCGCTACGAGCGTGATCACCTCCCACGGATAATAAAGGCGACTCTGGTTAACATGTCCGTAACCGTCGCGGGCGCGAAAGAAAATCATTCCTTTCCACGGATTGAACCCTCCCGGCACCGGAACCATCCAGAGATTGTTCGCCTGATAGTCCATCGAAAGATTCATTTTAGCTTCGGGGCCGCCGGACCAGAAAAGAGCGACGGCGGTTACGCGCGTGTCGTCCGTCACTTGAACGACGAACTGCGGCGAGTT
>DATDPG010000006.1 GCA_035292885.1 Bdellovibrionota bacterium
CCAAATCAATTCCCACTACGGTAATACCTTCCATTGGATCCTCCCTTTCTTTCTTCGAATGATTGATCACCACTTCAACCATTCTGGCTCTTTATGAAGCCTCGTAAAGAAAGGGCGGGTCCATTCCATTATGCTTGCAACCAAAACACGCGGCCCCAAAACCGAACAACACCGAACTCCACCGAAATTCAAAAGCTGTATCTCACTCCCGTTAGAATAAATACATTTTCGCTTCCTTCCTCCCTCTTGCATCTTGAAGTCCGCCGGTGTTACTTTCCCCTCCACGACAGGCGTGCGAATCCGCTTCCATGGCGTTCCCCGCCGTCGAAAGTGCCATCAGGCTTATGGCCTGCGGCGTACAAAGAATTTAAGCCCATTCATCTGACATAACAGCGGATGGTCTTTCGGCTGGAGGATGTTATGCTCCAAGCGATCACCGGGATTTCTCGGGGTTCGTCCGAGGCGACCACCGCGGACGCGCTCTTTGACAAGCTTAAATGGATGACCACAAAAGAAGCCGCGTTCTATTTGCGGGTTTCGGCGGGCCAGGTCCGGAACATGGTCTGGCGAGGACAGGTGCGAACGTACCGTCTCCAGAACCGCCTGCGTTTTCTTCGAAGCGATTTGGATCAGCTGTTGAAGCCGACTTTTTCCAAAAAGGAGGCTGTATGGCGATAAAATCGTATGAAAAAAACGGCGAAACCTGGTTTCAGGTGTACGTCAACGTTCGAAGCAAAGGCAACCGGTCCCTTCGCGCCCAGCGAAAGATCTCGGGAGTCAAAACCGAATCCGAAGCGAGGCGTCAGGAAATCAAACTGATTCGCGAATGTGAACGCGAAATCTCAATGAAAGAGAGCCAAGGCTCTTCGTGGGAGACCGTCGTGGACGCCTGGGAGGAGAATCTTCTCCGGGACGAGCGGCGCGCGCAAACCACGAAGCTCGATTACGCGGCGGCGATCCGGAATCACACGTCGGCCTGGATGAAACGTCCGGCGGCGGAGATCTCCTCGTTTGATGTGCGGGAAGCGCTCAATCAACTCAAAGCCGGCGGGGCTTCCATTCTCCACCAGAACAAACTGAAACTTCTCATCAACGGAGTGTTCGTGTTCGGAATGGAAAATGGGTTGATTCGGGGAAAGGATCGAAGCCCGGCGTATGGGATTCAATTGGGAAGAAAAGAGGAAACGAAACCCGAAATTCTTTCCATCGGGGAAATTCGAACGCTTCTCGAAGAAGCGAAAAAGCTCGATCACCCCTGGTATCCCGTCTGGGCCATGGCGATCTTAACCGGCATGCGAAACGGCGAGCTCAACGCCCTGGTATGGAGCGACGTGAACTGGGAGAACAGACAACTCTCCGTCACGAAGTCGTACAACACACGATTTCGGAGCGTAAAAAGCACGAAATCGGGGCAATGGCGAACCGTGCCGATTTCCAGCGAACTCCAATCGCTCCTCGTGGAGCTTAAAGAGCGAACCGGAAACGGACCGCATGTCCTTCCGAGATTGACCGGCTGGCACAAAGGCGAGCAGGCCCGGATCTTACGGCAATTTTGCCTCGGGATCGGGCTCAAATCCGTAAAGTTTCATACGTTACGGGCGTGCTTTGCCACGCAGCTCATCCGAAATGGGGTCGCGCCGATCCAGATCCAAAAGATCTGCGGTTGGAGCGATCTCGAGACGATGCAGCGGTATATCCGGCTGGCCGGAATTGAATCGGAAGGGGTGACGGAAGTCTTAGAAGTACTTCCGGAGTATGAAGTAACGGCCAAAGTAGTTTCACTCTTCGGCCGAAACGTGGACAAAGCAAAGTCGAATCTCTGATTTGACTTCGGCTGGGCTTCCGGGTCTCCTAACAGCTTGGAATCGTTAAGCGGGGTTCACTCACCCCACGGCTTGTCCTTTTTCCGTCTGACTTCGTTCTCGCGTTTCGCGAATCCTCACATAGAAAAACCTATGCTCCGGTTCGCCCAACGCTGCGGCCGCGTCATACGAAAAAAGTCCTAAGCCTTACTTGCCATTTCGGTGGGCGCCTCGCTCTGCGAAAAAAATCCTGCGGCTTACTTGCAGATGGAGTGAAGGGTGAGAACCCTCCTGAGGTCTTAAACGCGTTTGCCGGAGAGGATGCTGCGGAGGAATCCGGACATTTCGGTGCGCTGCGACGCCGAAGTCAAAAGAAAGCGGACCCCCACGCCTTCCACAAAATCGGCGCTGACGGTCGATTCCCCTTTGCGGAGATGCACGACTTCCGCTTCTGCGGAAAACTTTCGTTTTGAATGCGGATGAAGGATGACGACTTGCAAAGTGTCGCCTAAGGCCATTCCGTTGGGAGAGGTTCGTAAGAACAGACCCCCCTTACTTAGATTTTCGGAGAACGTCTTGCGAACTTCCTCTTTCGACGTGAATTCCACGACCACATGAGTTTTGAGTCGTGGATGTTTGCGGGATCCAATTCCCCTGGCGTCCAGTAAGCGATCGATGAGGCGATCAAACGTCCGCACTTGTCGGGCCTCGACCCGTAAGAATTCAATTCCGATACCGGAAACCGAGCCCATGCGGTTGGGAGCGACGATCCGGGCGACTTTGCCCCTGACTTTGATCGATTCCGTGGCCTGGGAGAGAAGAATTTCCATCTGGATCTTCTCGCCTACTTTGGCGAGCGGCTCCTTCGTTTCGAGAAATACGCCGCTCTTGGAGAGATTGCCGGCGTACGTTTCGACTTCGTCCTCGCGGCCGACCATACGAACCCGGACCTTGGTCTCGACTCTCGGTTTCGACCTGCGCTCGACGACTTGTACACCTTCCACCACGTTGTTTACCTCTAGAGGGAGCAGCAATAATCCACGATTGCAAAAAGCGCGGCAAGCAAAAGAACGAGGATCACAAGCCAGACATCCGGCTGATCCCAATCAACTTTGATTCCGCCGGAAGACACTAGAGTCTCGAAAGGAGAGAACCGAGGAAACCCTTGCCCTTTTCGCCGCCGGCATCGGTTTTTTTGAGGACCGCCTCGGCGATCGAAACAAACGATTTGGCCTGCGTGCTCTTCGGATCCGTCGCAACCACGGGGAGCCCCGTGTCGCCTCCGATTCGAATCTTTGGATCCAAGGGGATCTCCCCCAGGTAGGGCACACCCAGCTCGTGCGCCGTTCGCTCCCCCCCGCCCCGGTCGAATATCGGCGTACTCTTGTGACAGTGCGGACACTCGAACGCCGCCATGTTGTCGACGATGCCGATCACCGGAACAGAGACCTCGCGGAACATCATCAGGCCCCGCCGGGCATCGAGAAGGGCAATGTCGTTGGGGGTCGTCACGATAATCGCTCCGGCCAGCGGAATCGTTTGAACGATCGTAAGCTGGGCATCCCCCGTTCCGGGAGGAAGATCGAGAATCAAATAGTCCAATTCCCCCCAATTCACTTCGCGAAAAAATTGCCGGATCATTTGCGTCACCATCGGTCCTCGCCAAATCACCGACGTGTCGTCATCGATCAAAAATCCGATCGACATGACTTTTAGATCGTATCGCTCCAGAGGGATCAGTTTACGATCTGGACCGACTTCGGGCCGAGTGTGAAGTCCCAACATCAGCGGAAGCGACGGACCGTAAATATCGGTGTCGCACAGGCCGACCCGTTTTCCTTTTTGGGCCAGAGCGAGAGCCAAATTCACCGCCACGGTCGATTTGCCGACGCCCCCTTTTCCGCTGGCGACCGCCAAAATATTCCGGATCCCGGGAATCGGTTCCTTTTCCATCCCCGGTCGGCGAGCGGGGGCCGGCGCCGGAGCGTGAGAATGGGGCGGAGGAGCGGAAGTTTTGGCTGCCCCCTCCGAAGAAAAAGACGGGAGCGCCACCGGACCTTTGGACGGTCGCACGACGGTTTCGATCGTGACCTCTTTTACCCCCTCCAT
>DATDPG010000007.1 GCA_035292885.1 Bdellovibrionota bacterium
CCTGTGCGCACGACCTCGCGATTCTCGGTCATCAGCCGATCATCTACGAGATGGAACGCGTGGCCGCGGGGATGCTTTTTCTGGGTGTTCCCGCCTACCGTCTTCCAAGAGACGTCATCTTGGCCGAGATCGAACTGATCCGAATGATGGGCGTGGAGATCCGGACCGGCGTGAAGATCGGCCGGGACATCACGTTGAGCGAGTTGCTCGAGCGCCACGATGCCGTCGTCATCGCGGTAGGGGCGAAACATTCCCGGACGCTTCCCATTCCAGGCGTGGATGCCGGGGGAATATTGGGTGCCGTGGAATTCCTGCGTGCGGTGGCCTTGGGGGAGGAACTCGGCATCGGGCAAGAGATCGTCGTCGTGGGCGGGGGAAACGTTGCATACGACGTTTCACGAACCGCTCTGCGTAACACGGAGGAAGACGTGGCACGAAGCGCGATCCGCCAACCTTACGTACGCAAAGTTACGATGTGTTGCCTGGAGGCTCTCAATGAAATGCCCGCCGATGTCATTGAGATTCAGGAAGGAGACCAGGAGGGCGTGGTGCGCCACAACCGTCTCGGCCCCAAAGAGATCCTCAAAGACAAAGACGGCCGTGTGAGAGGTGTTCTGTTCCAGCGAGTGTTGTCGGTCTTCGACGAAGCGGGGCGCTTTGCGCCGGTCTTCGACCCGGATGACACCGTTGAAATTCAGGCAGACACCGTCATTCTCGCCGTGGGCCAACGGGCCGTCCTGTCATTTATCTTGCCCGAACACGGGGTCGCTCTGGGGAAGAACGGCCTTCCGATCCTCAATGATCGACTGGAAACGAGCCGCGGGAATCTGTACGTGGCGGGAGACGTCGCTCGGGGGCCGCAGTTGATGATCAACGCGATCGCCGACGGCAAACAGGTGGCTCTCTCGATTCATGGAAAGGCCGCGGGCGTGGATTTCAAGCCCAAACCTGAATTTCATTTCCAGGAGATCCCCGATTACAGCCGGTCCATCGACTACCATGTCCGGCCGAGAACCCCGGTTCCGGTGGTGCCTCCCGAGCGACGGGTGGGCGGCGGAGTGCTGGAGACGGTGGAACTCGGCTACAACCGCTCCCTCGCCCGGCACGAAAGCGCGCGCTGCCTGGACTGCGCGGTCAGCCCCGTCTTCAACAGCGAGCGTTGCGTTCTTTGTGCGGGATGCGTGGACGTATGTCCCCACGACTGCCTGTCGATCGTTCCCCTGGACAAGATCCGGTACACGCCCGAACTGAAGGACCTTTTTGAGAAGCGCTACGGGGAAAATACGGCTGTGGCCGACGCCGAAGGCGCGGCGATTCTCAAAGACGAAACGACCTGTATCCGATGCGGCCTCTGCGCTCAGCGCTGTCCGGTAGGAGCGATCACCATGGAGCGGTTGGTCTTTAAAGAAGGAATCTCATGAGCGAGCCGATCGACAGGCGCCGGTTTTTCACACGGATCGGTCTCGCAGGAATGGGCGCGGCGTTGGGACTCGCGTGGATCGGCGTCATGCGTTTCTTTTCGTTGAAAGTTTTTTACGAACGATCGCGCGCGGTAAAGATCGGGAAACCGGAAGAGTTCACTGCGGGATCCATGCGGCTTTTCTCGGAACACCGCTTCTTTCTTTTTCGGGATGAGGAGGGATTTTACGCCATCTCGGCGGTATGCACGCATCTGGGCTGTGTCGTTCGGCGCATCGAGGAAACCTACGAATGTCCCTGCCACGGATCCGCCTTTGATCAGAACGGTCAGGTGACACGAGGACCTGCTCCCGCCCCGCTCAAGTGGCTAAAAATCGCCCAATCGGCCGACGGCTACCTCGTCGTAAACTTGGCGGAAAACGTCCGGACCGGAACCAGATTCAACTATGCGTGACGAGAACCTCTCTACGGCACGCTCCAGCCTATGGAAGAACGCTCGGGCGCTGCCGATGAATTTCTGGCGCTCCCTCATGCGCCATGGCTCTCCGGACTCCCCCCGAAACCGGTCGCTGGTCGTCATGTCGAACGTCTTCTTGCATATCCATCCGGTGCATGTGCATCGCCACAGTCTGAAATGGAGCTATTCTTTCGGTCTCGGACTCATCTCGGCATTTCTTTTCATCATTCTGTGCGTAACGGGCGTGGTCCTCATGATCTTTTATGTTCCGTCGACGGAACTCGCTTACGACCGCATGAAGGATTTGAGTTTTGTGGTCACGGGGGGCCGATTGATTCGGAATCTCCACCGGTGGGCGGCTCACGGGATGGTCGTCGCCGTTTTGCTCCACATGGTTCGCGTCTTTTATACCGGTTCGTACAAGGCGCCCCGGGAATTCAACTGGGTGATCGGGATGCTTCTTCTCATATTGACCTTAGGCTTGAGCTTCACCGGCTACCTGTTGCCATGGGACCAGTTGGCGTTTTGGGCGATCACCGTGGGATCATCGATCGCGGCTTCGACCAACGAGGTGACCGATGCTCTCGGAATGACCCCTTACTTCGACCCCGGAAGAATGATCCGGGAGCTGATGCTGGGCGGCACGGAGATCGGCCAGGATGCGCTCCTCCGTTTCTATGTCTTGCATGTGATTGTTCTCCCCGTTTTTATGATCGTTCTTATGGCGGTCCATATCTGGAGAATCCGGATGGATGGCGGCCTTTCGCGCCCCGGAACCTCTAACGTAGCACCTCCGATCGGAACGGAGGCCGCCGGCGCCACCCGAACGTACGGCCTGATGGCGTTGGTGAAGGGGAAGTCGACCAAAACCGACAGTTTGCCGGAAGACACGGTATTCTCCTGGCCCCGCCTTTTTCTGATCGAGGTTTCTCTTTTTATGACCGTATTCGTCCTCTTTGTGGTCCTTTCCCTGCTGTTCGACGCGCCCCTAAAGGAAATCGCCAATCCGGCGGTCCCGGAGAACCCGGCCAAGGCGCCGTGGTATTTTTTGGGATTGCAGGAGCTGGTCAGCTACTCGGGCTTTGCAGGCGGCGTCCTCATCCCCGGCATCGCGATCCTGGGCCTGCTGATCATTCCGTATCTGGATCGGGAGACGGAGGGAGTCGGAATCTGGTGTCACGGGGGAGGAAGCCGGCGGGAGATTCTCACATCCGGAATCGGGGCGGCCATCGGCATCGCGGCGCTGATCGCTTTCACGGTGAAGTACGGTTGGTTGCGAAACTGGTTCCCCGATATTCCGCAGTTGGTGATTACAGCCTTCAATCCGGGGACCGTAATCGTCGCCTTCTTTGCGCTGAAGAGCGCCTGGACCGTTCGCCGCACAGGGTCGACGCGGTTGGGGGCGATCTCCCTTTTCACGATGTTCTGTGTTGGGTTCATCATCCTTACGTACGTCGGCACATTCTTGCGCGGCCCAAGCTGGCACTTTTATTGGTCTACCTCAGATTGGCCCGGGGGGGGCCATTAGCGGAAAGAAGCGATGGGGATACGCGTCTGGTTCGCCGCTTCGTCCGTTTCCGCCGCGATTGTTCTGATCATCGCGGCGGTGGCCGACTATCGCACCGAATGGCGCACACATCAGCTGGAGTATCGGGAGCGTGCCCTGGCCATGGAGAGGGAATTCTCCGTCCGGGAATTGCTCAAAAACATGGAAATTGGAATCCACCAGGAATACCTCGAGGAACTGGGTCGCGTGGATCGCTGTGTCACATGTCATCTGGGGATTGAAAACCCAAAGATGGCCGACGTCCCCCAACCGCTCAAAAGCCACCCGGGATTTCTGCTCAAGAGTCATCCTCCGCAACGATTCGGCTGCACGATCTGTCACGGGGGCCAGGGATTGGCGACCGACAGTCGGGAAGCACATGGGCAGGTCTCCAATTGGGATCGCCCGCTGCGCGAGCCAATTCAAATCGAGGCCGCGTGCGGGACGTGTCACCGTCAGGGAAAGCTGGATAACGCGGAACGTTTGAACGAAGGGAGGACGCTGTTTCAACAATTCGGCTGCGTGGGGTGCCACCGCGTGTGGGCCCGTGGTTTACACGTGGGTCCAGACCTCTCACGTCTGGCCGAAAAGGATTTCACCGGCGATCACCGAGTCGACTTGGAGGATTGGGAATGGAACATCCAACACTTGATCGACCCGCGCTCGAAAGTCCAACGTAGTTTCATGCCCGGTTTTGGTTTCGATCGGAACCAAGCGACGGCTCTCGCCGTCTTTCTGTATTCGCTGAGTGATCGATCGGTGGCTGCAAGCTATTGGCCTCCGGACCGGCCTGAGATCGTTCCGCGCTCGCGTATCGATAGTGGATACGAGGTTTTCCTGGAATACGGCTGTGCGGGATGCCATGGCGTCAAGGGAAAAGGGGGCGTTCTCAACGCGAATTCACAGAGCGGCGGACAGGTTCCGGCGCTCACCAAACTGAGGGAAGGCTACCTTAAGGAGGCGCTCATTCAGAAGATCAAGGAAGGAGCGCGGACGGAGAAAGCGGATCCGAAGGGGATCAATCCCCCCCTGCACATGCCCGCTTGGCGCGGAGAGATCGGCGATGAAAAACTGGACCTCTTGGCCGACTATCTCTTCAGCCTGGCGCCTCAAACGAAGGATGATTGGGATGAATGACCGCCGATATCGGAATCCGACAATTCCCGGCGGAATCCGGCAATGAACTCGGGGCTGTTTCCGGCGAATCCAATCCGCATCTTTCGTAGATCACCGAAAATGAACGACATGGAACGCCATGTCCGCGTGAAAGCTTGTGGCACGTAAGTTGCTCACCCACGAGCGCGCGAAGGCGTGCAAGTTGATTACAAAACAAACAATCCAGTGGCGGAGGAGCGACGCATGATGGGACGAGCCAACCTCGCAGCAGCATTTGCGATAACGATCGCGGGAATGCTTTTCATCTTTGGGGAACGGGCGACGGCCCAAGAAGAGCCCAAGGGAGAAACGGAACCAGCGACCGAAAAGCCCGTTGCTCCAGCGGCGAAAGAGAAAGCCGACGACTGGGATACCGCCGGCCCCGTCGATAAGACGCCCCACATTTCGGGGTCATTGATGATGTCGTGGCGTTACACGAACCTCACGGAGAACACGCTCGCGGACGGCACCGAGGTGGAGGATTTCAATACCTTTCAAGTCGAGCACACGCATATCAAGTTCTTTGGGGACCTGAGCGAGAAACTATCTTGGGAAATCATGCCCTGCGTGACGCATATGAACGACTTCAGTGTGGTGACCGTGCATTTCGTCTACAAGTTTCTTCCGGAACTTCAACTCACGGCCGGGCGCTTTCTCCTTCCCTTCGGCCAATTCAACGTGCGGAGCCTGCCCGGCAGTTATAATACGGTGTCACGTCCGTTGCTCTATCTGAGCCACGAGGATCGGGCTCTCGATTTCGGCCAAACGCCGACGCCGAGTAATTTTATCTTTACGCCTCGCGACGACATCGGCGGCCTTTTATCCGGTAGCTTCTGGTTGGGTCCCGACGATATCGTGCAGCTTTCCTACAACGCCTATTTGACCAACGGACTTCGAGCCATCTCCGACCAAGCGAGTCGTTTTTGGGACGACAACAACAGCGGGAAGCAATTCGGCGGCCGTGTAAGCGGCGGTTACATCGGCGATCCCGTGAACGTAACCCTCGGCGGCTCCGTGTTGCGAAATAAGTATGAGGACAGCCTCGGCCAGTTTGCCTGGGGTTTGGATGCCGTGGCCAGCTACGAATACAAGACCGCCCGGCGGATCACGGTACGCGGCGAATACGTGGACATGGAACGGGAGATTCAGCCGACGACGACGCTCCTCTCAGGGGACGAGGGAATTCGGGGCGCGTATGTCACGCTGGAGGGGAATATCACCGAAAAAGTCGGTGCCTACTATCAGTGGGATACCCTCCAGGAACGCACACCCGAAGCCCAGATCAATCAAACTTCCAGCGATTTGAAGATGACCATGAATCGACACGCCGTGGGCTTAAGCTTTCTGCTTGGGGGCAATATTCAGCTGAGAGGTGAGTATTCCCTCTGGCTCGTGCCCCTGGGGTTGCCGAATGCGCATCGGGTGTCCGTCCAAACCGTCGTGACCTTTTAGCGGAGGAGAGGCCAGAGATGACCACACAGAAAAGAAATCGGAGAGATCGAAGCTTGTCTCGCGTACCTCTAATTATGCTCTTGGCGCTGCTGGGAAACGGATGCGTATCGGACAGCAATACCGGCTCACTACTGGATTCGTCGGCCGATGCCTTTCGCGGCGGCGCTCTCTACGACAAGTGGTGGAGCGTCCCCGACGTAAAGGAAGGAATCGAGCCCGGCGGAACCGCCACCGTGGACGACGAAATCTTCACCTCTTCCTTGGACGCGACGAACTCATTGTATATCACCAATGCCGAAGGCAACACGCGAACCGGCACCGACACGTGGCGCTGTAAGGAATGCCACGGTTGGGACTATAAAGGTGTGGACGGAGCCTACGGCAGCGGTTCCCACAAAACCGGCTTCAAAGGAATTTTCGACGCGCGGGGAAAAAGCGTAGATGAACTTTTCGAAATCATTCGCGACGGCAAAGGTGTGGGGACAGGGCATGCCTTCAGCACCGTCTTGTCGGACACCGATGTCGCCGATCTCGTCAAGTTCGTTCGCGGGGGCGCCACGGACCTCGACAACCTTGTCGCCCCCGACAAATCGGCGTTGGGCGACGCCGCGGCGGGACAAGCGCTCTTCGACGATAGCTGCGCGAATTCAGCCTGCCACGGTTCCGACGGCAAGGGGCTGAATTTCGTGGCGGGACAGTATGACAGCGAATATGTGTTCAACATCGCTCATGAAAATCCCTGGGAGACCGTGCACAAAATTCGGTTCGGCCAGCCGGACGGAGAGATGCCCAACGGTTCGGTCAAGGGGTACACGCTGACCAACGTCGCGGATATTCTCGCCTACGCTCAGTCGTTGGCTCCCCAAGGACTGGAAGTAGCCAGCGCGCCACGCGGAGGAGTTCTGTGGGATACATGGTGGGAGGAGAACGGATCGCCGGAGCCGGGAAGCGCCACGAGCAGCCAGCCCGCGGACAATCCGCTCTACGCGACACACACGGGAACGAGCACGCGCACCGGATCGCAGACTTGGCGCTGCAAGGAGTGCCATGGCTGGGACTACAAAGGCGCCGACGGCGCCTACGGGTCGGGCTCCCATAACACGAATTTCATAGGAGTCATGGACGCGGCCGGTTGGACGGCGCAGGAACTCATCGACATGATCGGTGCCGGCATCCGGAAGTCGGATGGCGCGGTCGTGGACGGCCACGCCTTCGAAGGAACGGATCTGCTGGACTCCGACGATGTCGAGGACCTCGCGCTGTTCATCCAGGAGGAGCTGGTCGACGATTCCGACTATATTTCCTACGTGACGAAGCGTTCGAAAGGGAGCGCCACGGCCGGAGAGGCCCTCTTTTCGGGAAATTGCGCGATTTGTCACGGCTCCAGCGGCTTGCGTATCAACTTCGCCCATGGCGATGCGGCGCCCGCCACCGAATACATCGGAGACCTTTCGCGGGATAATCCGTATGAAGTCACGCATAAGATCCGTTTCGGCCAACCCGGGAGTGACGAGGAAGCCGAAGAAATGGAAGAGGAACTGGGCATTGTGTCCGGACATATGCCGAGCAAATTCGACGCCGAATATTCAGAGGACGATGTGGCTGATATCGTGGCCTATGTCCAAACGTTACCCGGCAGTGTGGAGCGCGGGGGCCAAGCTTGGGATACCTGGTGGGAGGTCGACGAAGTGGCCGAGGCGATCGAGCCGGGGGGTACGAGCACGGCAAGTGACGGCACCGTAACCTCGAGCAGTCTGCCCGCAACCAGTCCTCTCTACCTCACCGAAACGGGAGCCAGCACACGGACCGGTTCGCAAACATGGCGTTGCAAGGAATGTCACGGCTGGGATTACAAGGGAGCGGCCGGCCAATATGCAGCCGGTTCACATAGTACGGGCTTTAACGGCCTCCTCGGGGTTCCGCTGAATTCCACGGCGAAGGCCGGCAGCGTCTTGTACGATGCCATCTTCAGCGGCGCGATCCAGGGCGGCACAAACGCAAACCACGCGTTCGGTTCGGTTTTGGGCGACAGCGTGACCCGGGATCTCGTCAACTTCATTCAGGACATGACGGATCTCGACGCGACGATCATTCCCGCGGCGGGTAGCGAGCTGATAGGCCAGGTCTTGTTCAATTCCAACTGCGCCGGATGTCATGGGATGGACGGGAAAACAATCAATTTCGCTGAAGGCGATGGCGCACAGGAATATGTCGGAACGATCGCAGCAGACAACCCGTGGGAATTCGTGAACAAGGTGCTCCACGGCCAGCCGGGGAGCAGTCCCAGAATGCCGAACGCCGCGGGGAAATTCTACTCGGCGTCAGATGTCGAAGATCTCCTCGATTATGCGGAAGAGCTTCCACAATAGGGGAATGCCGAAATGAAAATCCATTTTCGCTTCCTCCTCTTCTCAATGATCGGGATCTTTGTCGGCTGTGGTTCCATTGATTCGACTGAGGTGGTGGCTCCACCCCAGCCGGCCACAACGACGGGAAGCGGTACGGTGGACCTTTCCGGCGAGGCCACATTCAGCGGAACGGTTCAACCGATTCTCTTGGCGAACTGCTCGGCTTGCCACAATTCCACCTCCCTCACAGGTGGTCTGGATGTCACGACCTATTCTGGGCTGGTCGAACAAACCGATGTTGTCGTGCCCGGGGATCCCGACGAGTCGAAATTGATCCAGTTCTTGGAGGGAGGAATCATGCCGCCGCCCGGAAATCCTGCACCGTCGGACGAAGAAATCGCCGCAATTCGCGCCTGGGTCGGGGCTGGCGCGCTCGACGATTAACGGAGTGGGGGAGAAGAGATGAAGGCAAGACAAGAACTTTTGTGCATTTTGGCCTGCGTTGGAATGATCTTCGTTGCGGGAAGTTTAACCGCCGAGGAACCGGTGAAAAAGGAGTTTACGGCGGATAAAGGCCCGAAAGAGGTCGACATCGGCGCGTTTCCGCCTGAGGTCCAAACAGACTACAAGGTGTTCGCCAGCAAGTGCAGCAAGTGCCACACGCTTGCGCGTCCAATCAACACCAACATGGAGGCCGCGGCCTGGAAGATGTATGTCAAGCGGATGATGAACAAGCCGGACAGCGGCATTTCCCCCGACCAGGGAAAAACAATTTACAGATTTCTAAAATTCTACCAAGACGAGAAGGATAAGAAGAAACGCGCCGTTACGAACTGATCTTGGATTCGTCGTATTTCACGATTTTCAATAGGTTCTGCCGAAACGAAGGATGTTCGTCGTTGCACGGGGAAGATAAAATCGCTTTGCTGGGCGTAACACATTCCGGGACGTTTGGGGGACAGCTCGTAAGAGCAGGTGGCATGGCGTGCTCCGAATCAGCTGCGTCAACCAGAGCCAATTCCAGACGGTTTCGGAATCGTTGGAATAATAGAGGACGATTCCGAGTTTTATTTTGAAGCCTCCAAAACCTTAAGTTTCACCTTTCGTTCAAAGTAATTGCCGACCATCCCGGCTTTCGCGTCCCCTTTGACCGAATCGCTTTTGGTCAGCATAACCTGGAGGGAAAGCTCCGAGTCCCGGGCCGCATCGGCCGGCCGGACGGTCATCGGTAAAACCGTGATCTTCGCCCCTTCGAACCCGGCGAGAGTGTCTCCGACGATCCGGCAAGACATCGGGAGATTCACCTCCCACCCCGGGGCGAATTTGGAGAGGGAACTCGTTTTGATACTGTTAGGATCGACGTAAAGCCAGGCGTTCCGATAAGGGGGCTCTTCCGAGTCGTCTTTCGATCGGCCGATCACGGTCAGGACCGTCTTCATCTCGCCCCTCTTTGCTTCAATCAGAAAGCTTCCATCCGATTGCTTGAGGGATTTCTTCGTCTCTCGGTCCAAGATATCGATGATCGTTCTTTTTTCATCCTTCCAAGGGCCGTTGCTCACATGGCAGGTAAGACAATTCTTCGATGGGCCGAGAATCCCCACGCCCGGCGGATACGCGAGCACTTTTGAAAAGTTTCCGACGGAGAGCACAGCGAAAATGAGGAGCAGGTGAACGATTTTCATAGTCACATTCCTTTCCGATCAAAAATCATACCGAACCTGAAGA
This sequence comes from Bdellovibrionota bacterium, assembly GCA_035292885.1. Classification (NCBI taxonomy): domain Bacteria; kingdom Pseudomonadati; phylum Bdellovibrionota; species Bdellovibrionota bacterium. The sequence continues at coordinate 10,103 of DATDPG010000007.1, forward strand.
TACGCGTTGTCGCTCTTGTCGAATTGCCCGAAGAATGTCGTTACTTCGCTTCCGCCGAATATATTTGCTCCGATGGCAACACCCAACGAGTCTGTCACTCTGTAAGAGATCTCGGGCTGAACGAAGTAGTCGGCATCCGTGGGGCTTACGGCGGCAAAGAGGGTGAGCTTCAAGGTCTGGTATTTAAGCCACTGCGTGAGCCGCGTCGAGATCACGCCTCGAAACCGGTCGCGTGCCGGAAAACCGGCCGGGAGCGTATCCCGGTACGCGCCATAGTTGTCGAGCACCTCTCCGTAGAACTGAATCCCGGCGATAAAATCGCGCCAGAGTTCGCGCTGATGTCCGACCAAAAAACGCCATTCCGAATTCGGAACGGTGGAATCTGTCCCGTTTCTGTCGTCGGCCGAGTCGTAATACCCTCCCTCCAAACTGATCACTCCACCTGCGAGGTTTCTTTGAAGGCTTGCGCCGTAGACAAAAAGCTCGGGATGAAACTCCGTGGCGGTCGTGGGGGCGGCGGGATCGTCCACTCGCACGCTCGGGTTCCGCCAGAAGCCCCGGTCGAAATAGAGCGAGAGGTCGGTATCGAGGAGACGGCGGGAGAGACGCACGGCCGCCTCGATGTTTGAATAACGGCTTTCCGGCTCGGTGACAATACGGTTGGAAATCGACGAGAACGGATCGAAAAAGAAAAATCTTTGGGCAGAGGGGAGGCGATCGGGTGTGAAGAAAGGGATCACAAGAAGATCCACGTTCACTGCGCTCGAAAAGATCTGTGTGCGAAAACCGTCGACCCCGAGCTTCAAGTACTCCATCGGCCGACCGGAGAAGAACGACTCCCAGTCTTTGGGGAAAACGTCGTTGACATAGAAGAGGTCACCCACTCCCCAGGTGACGATCTGCCGGCCGAAGCGGAGATCCACCGGGCCTTCGGCATACCCGGCGTAGGCCTCGCGGAGATCGCCGTGGACTTCGTTTTGAATCGCATCGTGAAACGCGTCCCCCTTGATTTGGAGGAAGGCCGAAGAGAAAGCTCCTTGGAGATCGAGGCGCACTCGTTCCTCCGCCAGGACGAAATCGCCGCCGTCGCTGCCGGGAGGGCTTTCGCCTGTGAGACGTCCGGAGAGGGCTCCCAGGAAGAACCCATGGAACTGAAACGGGCTTTTCCCTTCACTTGGCGCTGTGACCTCTTGCGCGTGAGCCGTGGTTCCGAATCCAAGAATCGCCAGGATGACCCACGGCCGCTTTCGCATCTATTGAATCCATTTCTGGGGTGGCCTCTGAAGCGCCTTTTCCGTAAACACGCCATCGTCCAGACCGACCCCGTAGGCCAGGCCGGAAAAGGAGACTTGGGTCGCATGCCCGCTCTTCACATCCTTCATCGTCCGCTTCGTGGCTGTCGGATAGGATTTTCCGTCCTTTCCGGCGATGGTTTCGATCTTGTCCGCGGTAAAGACACGCGCGAGTGTCTTTTGAGCGTCGTAATATTCCTCTTTCAGCGGGAGGAACGTTTTCTGATCGATCCAGGAGATCTTCTTGGAAAAATCGGCTGAACCTTTCGGGACACTTTCGATGACGAAGCAATCGGCCTCGCCCAGTTTCTCTTCCCTCACAAGCGTGTGCGAATCGGCCGAGAGGTCGCGGCCGGAGACGTCTTCATACGTGAAATCCGACCCGACAAAACTCGACCGGCTGTCGCGGGCGGCGATCCTGCGCACCATGTTGACCGCCGGGACGAAGATCCAGCGGTCGTCGTCCCTTTCGGGATACTTCCAGACCAAGAACGCCGTGGCTCGGATGTCGCCCGGCTCGTGGAAATACATGAAGTATTTCTGGTTCCGGCCGTTGGGATCGTTCTTCCGGAGCATTGTGAGGATTCGTGTTCGTTTCGCTCCTCCCGCCGCCACGAGTTCCATGGTTACGCGCGCTTTCATGTCCGGCCCCGCGTAAAAGAAGGCCTCATGGGATTTTGTCAGAATGGCGGTTGCGTCCTTCTCCTCGGCCGGAGCCGGGGGAGTGATCAGCGCAAGGGTTAATCCGATGAGAATGGGGGTCTTCATTTGGTTCCTCCTGGAAAAAGCCAGCTTTGCAAAATCGTAATCAAGGCCGGCAGATAAAGAATGGTCATCAGCGCGCTCACCGTCATCATGCTCACGATGAACGCTCCGACGGTGATATAGGGGGTCAGCGGCGCAAAGAGCATTACGGAAAAAGCCGAAGCGAAGAGGACCGCGTTTCTTAAGATCCCTTTTCCGGGACGTGCCGCGGTCCACAGCAAGGCTTGGGCGATGTCGTCGGAACTCTCCTTAAGCCTCTGGCGGAACCGGCCGATAAAGTGAATCGCGAAGTCGACAGCCATTCCGAGGCTCAGGGAGGAAAGGACCGAGATCGGCATATCGAAGTCTTTCCCGATCCACCCGACCACGCCGTAAATCA
>DATDPG010000008.1 GCA_035292885.1 Bdellovibrionota bacterium
GACTTATCCACACCCCATGCGGGGTGGCCGACATGGCCCGGAATGGGTGGCCGGCATCCTCCGGAATGCCCGGCCGACATCCTCCGGAATCACTGGCCGGCTTGGCCCGGAATCACCGGCCGATTTGCTCCGGAATACGCATCAAAGGCACAGCGCATCGAATCGTCGAAATTTTCAGACGAGCCGGGCGAACTGCAAGGGACGTGGTGTTTCCTCCGGCGCGGCCTTCTGCTAATGTACAAGAGGAGTTCGTATGCATGAAGGTACTGCATGCCGTTTTGGCCGGGGACTTTAGTCGCGTGAAGGAATTGAACGAAGCGGGAGAGGATCTCGATTTTCAGGAAAAGGTCTCTCCCGAGCTTAACAAAAAACTGGCGTCTTACCGTCGTTTAGTCGGGCTCAGAGAAGAAGACGTTCGGATCATGATCGGAAAAGAGACGACGCTTGGACGAACTCCTCTAGCGGCTGCGGTCGCAGCAGGCAATTACGAGATCACCGAATACTTACTCGAAAACGGAGCCAAGCGGCAGGTATTCGATTTCATGGGTCGTACCCCACTTCAAACCGCCATCGCCAACGAGAAACCTGACCTGATCAGGCTCCTCATCGAAGGCCGGGGAAAGAAGCCAAAGAAACTCAAGATGGATAAAACTACGATTTTCGTACAATACGACATCTCCGATCCCGTGATCGAAGCGATGTTGACCGCGGACTTTTCGCAGTCGACTCTCGACGCATTTCTGGTAGCCATGATCAAGCGTGGAGATGTCTCCCTTGTGAAGCGTCTCTTGGATAGGGGAGCCGGCCCGAACGCGAAGAATAGTATTGGAATCACGGCCCTCCAATTGCTTCTGGCGTCGGACATGATTACCGAGTACGGCAAGAAACCGCTGGATCCCAAGGCCAAGGGCGAGATTGTAGAACTACTTCTCAAGCAGGGAGCCGACCCGAACCTGCGCGCACGTGCTGGAGGGTGGACCCCCTCATAAGCGCGGTAGCTGGTTCCGACGCCGAGATCGTCGCCCTCCTTCTCAAGGCTGGAGCGGATGTTAACGCAACCGACGAAGACGGTTTTTCACCCTTGGCTGCGGCGATACGGAGGTCGGACCCGAAAAAAATGGCCCTCCTCTTAAATGCAGGCGCAAAAACTGATTGGAAATTTAAAGGTATGACACCACTCGGCTTGGCTGAGGATTCTCAAGCATCCCAGGAAGTTATCGAGCTGCTGAAACGATAAAAAAACACCTCCACGCAGAATGTGCGTTTTATGAAGTAACTTTTTTTACCATGAGCAATAAAAGGTCATTCTTCTCTAAAGACAAGCTACTGATATTGACTGATTTTAGCTTCATCCACAAATAGGCATAAACGTTGCTTGTTGGAACTGCACGATGTCCTTTCGTCAAATTCCTGTAGCATTTTCTGCGGCTGTTTTACTTGCGCTTTTCGTTTCTGCTTGTGAAACCGACCTCAAGCTGAATAGTTCTTCCGACATGTCAATCCAACCATTGAATACGGATGACGGCCTCGAATTCGGTTTGCGAATAAGAAAATGTGAAGACTGTTCGGGTGGCCCCTCACCAGCCCCGACGCCAACACCTGTTCAGCTTCAAACTGCTTTGGGGGATCCGATATCGGGGCTAAGTGCAACCGCTCTGGATCGTTTCCTTAAAGGAAAAGAGAGGTTTGAACATTCGTTCACGGCAGCCGAAGGGTTCGGCCCAACATTCAACGACAGTTTATTTGGCATCCCAAATTCATGTGCGGGTTGCCATGCATCACCTGTCACGGGTGGCGCTCAAGGGAGCTTGAATGAATCCGTTAGAAGGTTTGGTGTCCTAACCGACCGTGTATTTGATGAATTTGGCGAGATCTCAAATGGCATTTTCGACGCGCTCGACGGCAGTTCAGCGCTTCCAGATCGAGGAGGATCGCTCCTTCAAAACAGCAGCATCCCCGGTTCATGTCCTGACGGACCTGTTCCAGATGAGTTTCCGGATCTTGTAGAAGCTACGCGGTTCACGACGCCGGTATTTGGGATGGGGTTGGTCGAAGCCATTCCCGATAGTGCGATTGAGCAAATCGCCTTGAATCAAGCGAATGATCTAAGTCCGTTAGCCGTCAGTGGAAAAGTCAGCAGGGTTTGTCCGCTTGAAATTGGCGATGTCAATCCAACTGCGGATTGTGTTTCGGATGCGAGCCTGCTCAGGGTAGGCCGTTTCGGCTGGAAGGCGCAAGCGGCGACCGTACTATCATTTTCGGCCGACGCTGCGCTTAACGAAATGGGAATCACGAATCGACTCCTTCGAGAGGAAAGTCGGCCAGGTGGCGTTGTCTTGCCTACGTGCGCACAAAATCCGGCTCACCCCTGTTGCGACCCGGTTGCGGATGATCCCTATGAAGATCTGCCTTCGCTCGATCCGCATGGAGAGAATATTGCGTTTATCGAACGCATCTCCGACTTCCAGAAGTATCTCGCCCCGCCTCCTCAAATGCCGAAGTCGGGTCTACGCGGCGAACAAGTATTTACGAACATCGGATGTGCCAAATGTCATGTGACTTCAAGTTTCACGACGGTTTCGGCGGATCTGGCCTTACATGGGAAATCGATTAAGCCGTACTCGGATTTTCTCCTCCATCATATGGGTGGAGGAGGTGACCTCATTGTTCAAGGAGATGCCGGTATCCGCGAAATGCGAACGGCTCCCCTTTGGGGATTGGGTGACCGATCCTTCGCCGGTCACGACGGCCATGGCAATCCTGCAACTCGGTATTGCAGAGAGCAATCGGATCCGTTTACGGAACCGCGATTTTGCAGATCGTTTTTGGAACAGACGCACCAAGGGGAGGCACGAGCTTCGGTGAATGCATACAAGGCTCTCTCCACCGCAAATGCGGATGACTTGGCTGCTTTCTTATTTTCGTTGGGACAACGAGAATTTGATATGGCTCGAACCTTTGACGCATCTAACCCGCCGCAAATTAACCTCGAAGATTTTAATGGTCTTAGATACGGTAACGTAATAACCGCGTACACATTCTACTCCTGCTTCCAGGGCTTTGGCATATGTGATCCGCTTTTTCCGTCCTATCAACCTGACGCTTCTTGTTCACAAGGAGTTGTCTTCTATGACGTGAATCATCCGTGTTCTGTGTCGGATGTTAATCGCGACCTCCACGTCAATCTCGCTGACTTCGATTACTTCCTTCAGGTTTACGTTGGACCGGAGAAGGGGCAGGACTGCAATTGGAATGGTAACGATGACCTCAAAGATATTTTGGTTGGCACGGAAACTGATCTCAACACCGACGGCATTCCAGATTCTTGTATATAAGATCTTCTAGCGGAATGTATAAATTGGGACACACGATGCACCCCGTTCTTCGAAGGTCAATGGTTTTGTGGCGTTGGAGAGAACTTGAAAAGTACACAACAATAGTGTACTCTCTTCTATGAACCCCTGGCGAGTCAGCGATGGTGGGTGAGGAAGCCCTATGACCGACTCCCTCGGCATATTCAGCTTCACTATCAGGCGTTTAAGAAGCGGGTGGAGACGTCGGGGATTCAGGTGTTGCGTTTATATAAGGGGTATCACTACGAGGCGCTGGTCGGCGACCGAAAGGGGCAAAAATCGGTTCGGCTCAGCCGGGGATATCGGGTGATTTTTCGGGAATGGGAAAAGGAAAGGATTTTGGAGGTGGTCGATGTCACCAAGCATGGCTATTAAAGAGGCGCGGCGGGCGCTCCGCACACTGGAAAAAGAGCTTCCAAACAAGGAGCCATCGGAGGTCAAACGAATTCTGACCGTAGTTAAAGGACTTCAGGAGGATGCAACGATTCCGACGACCGATGTGACACCGCAGTTCATGTTGAAGGACTCGTTGCGGTTGTATCCTATGAGTCAAACTGAGTTGGCCGAAAAACTCGGGATTTCAAAGACGGTCGTGTCGGATCTCGTGAATGGCCGGAGATCAATTACAGTGAAATGGGCGAAGCGGCTCGGGAAAGTTCTGCGGCTCAACTATAAGGCGCTTCTGTAAGACCATTAAGTCGGCAAAATCAGGAATGATATTCTGCGGAAAGACGCAACCTTTTGTTAGTCGCCAGAAACTTCTTCGCCTTCAAGGACAATGCCCATTCAAGCGAGTCAGAATATTTGAGTTAGCGCAGGATGGTCATGTTATCGAAATAAAAAAAGAATAAGTAATTTCATGAGGAAAATGACGATGATGCTCCGAACCCGTTTTAGTTCATCGATAATGCTGGCCGTGTTGTTCTGTGCATTTCCTGTTGACGCAAAAATTGGAGACCCGAAGCCACTGAAAATCGGTCACATGCTGTACAGAACGCATTCAAACTACGTAGAGGCTATTGACACCCGTTCCAGCAAGGTGATCTGGAAAACGATTGTGTACCCGACCATCGAGCCGAAAAACTTAGATAGAAATCTGGAGAAAGACGCACAATTGAACATTATTACGTCGATCAAAGAGGCGGGGGAATATCTGCTTGTTCAGAACAAGAAGGGTGAACAATTCTACCTTGACCCCCGTACTGGAAAGCTTATCAACCAGCCGTCTTTAGAAACTCCTGACCCCGGGCCCGAGTTTGTGAGTTGCGGCCCTGGAATGAAAATTCCGACATGTGAACCGACCGGACCGAAAACGCCTTGTAATTCAGATGAAGAATGCTGGTGTAAGGCGTTCAACGGCTCTAAATTCATCAAAGGAAAAGTTGATCGTTGGAGAGTCTGTTGCACGAAGGAAAAATTGAAATCTGAGAATTCGGGGAATTGTCCCGTCGTTGATCACTGTCAAGCATGTCTGTACGACTGATTTGGTTGCGCAATCAGAAATGGAACGGATCTCGATTAAACATAATTCGCCGGATTAACTCGAATGGCGTGGAAAAATTGTTCCCAGAGCTCCTTGTGCGTTTGAAACAGCTCGGAATCTTCTTCCAAGATCGGCCGAAAAACCCAACCTCGCATTCGATGCTCCCGATACACTTCATGGACTTTTCGACTCACAACCCATAGTGGGCTCCAAGCTCCTCCCCAGAGTTCTATTGTCCTGAAGAAGCCAGAGCTCCCAACCTGAGGTAGGGTTTTGTAACAGACACACCCGTACAAACGTTCTCTACGATCCTCTGATTCGACTTTCTGAGATACCGATTCGACCTGTTCTGAAGTGAGTCCAACGCGCCTCATAGTTTCTCCCATCCGTGCTGCGAAAGGAGTCGGTTTCGGAGGATGAACAACGATTTGCGCTTTCGGCATGAAACGATTCGTATACAGCAGTCTCAGATGAGCAAAAGGCTTCTTTGCCTTCCTATCCACGACTTCCTTCCATTCATACCCTTGTAAGTCGGACTTATCGAAAATGTCCGCCACTTCCCGCGGGAAAATATATTCCCCAAGCCACTCTTTCGCGCCCGCAATCGTGTCGCCGCGCAGCTTCCGGGCTTTTACCCATAAGCGATCGAATAGCTTGACTCGGTGGCCGGGTGTCGGCTCTACCGGCGACAACGATTCATAGTATTTCGTTGTTTGCTTGTAGTCCGCGTCGGATTCTTTAAAAACAGGACCTCGGCAAACGGGCCGGAAATAATCGCACCGATCCAGTTCCGATTCCGTAAATTCCATCCGCGGATTAAACCAAGTCCCCTCTTTTGCCGACGTTGATATCTCCAAGTATTCCTTAAATCGTTCGTCTGACGCCTCGAGATTAAAGATTACTATACGGTCGCTTTCCATGAGATCAGCGAAACGCATTCGAATCTTTTTCGACAGGGAGAGAGGCGGGCTTATGCGAACGATGATCTTCATAATATTTTAGACCGTCACTTCCACCACCACCAAACGGCATGCCCAAAGAGTGCGCCAAAGTTAATCACCATAAAAACGACTATACCCCAGAAGATCGCGATCCCTGCGATCGCCGACGCGCTGCGATTATATTTGTCCATAAAAGTCGCCGCGCTGCCGATCCAGGATAAAAGATATGCCGCTACTACGATCTTGATCTGGTCCTGAAGCACCGGGAAAAAGGCGCCTACGCCAAAAGCCGGAAGGCAGGCCAGGATCGTCTTCCGCCAGTCATGCTGCTGAATCATCAGCGGTGCGCCGCCTTCGGTCGCTTGAACAGTTTTCATCACGCGGCCACAATTACACCGAAGGGTGTGCTCGACTCCTTTCGCTCCGGAGTTCTCCACCCAACCGACCTCCCACCTTATCCGACATGCGGTACAGCGAATTTTTTCAATACGGGGCTTGCCATCGGACTCTTCGGGCACAGCGGAACCAACTTCGACTTCCTCGAGTGTCGCGTCCAAATCCCCAATCTTGTGCGATCGTAACCAGTCCTCGACCTCATCGAAATTCGTCATGATGGATGCAATGGTGACTACTTTTCCTTTGTCCCCCTTTGAAAAGATTTTAATTCCAAGACCGACGTGGCGGTAATTTGCGATTTGCGTTAGATCGATCTGTTTCTTTCGAAAGATATTTGTCTGTACGATTGTCTTCCCGGAAATAAATACCTTTTCGGTGAGGGAATATAAAATCGCGACGACCAAAAGCATTCCCATAAGTGGAGAGAAAAAGTAAATGGGGAGCTCGATGGCCTCCTTCATCTTGATGATGCCGATCATTCCAAGCGCGGGGATTAGAGTGCAAACAATGAAAACCAGTACACAGAAGGAAGCGAACGCGAATCGCTGGCGAAACACTCCCGAACTGTCAGGTTCCATCGCGATACCTTGAGCGGTGAATGAACCGGAAGCTGCCGAGCCCTGAACTACGTGAGGATGGTCGAATGAGGGATAACCACTTTTGGTGATATTCGAAATTGCGGTCGCGGACGAACTGCTCCCACACAAATGACGGCCGTTTGCCCATTCGTTTTCTCTCTCCCTGCACGTCCACTGTACCATAGCCCTTCGCGCACCCTGACACCGGATAGAGCTAGCTAACCAGCGAAGCGCGAGGCTCGGCTCCTTCCGCCCCCGCAAAAAATAACCCGAGCCGAGCGCATGATTCCGAAGGAATCAGCCAAAAAAGGGAGGGCCAATGATCATTTGCCCGCACAAAGCTCGGGCCACCCAACCGACATGCCTGAGGTTCAGCGAGACCGGGCCGATGCGCCGTCGAGCAACGCGTTTCGTTTTGGCACCGAATACCGATGCGGCAAGGCGAACTGCAAGGGCCGTGACGGTTCCTCCGGCGCGGCCCTTGCGACATCAAAATCCATCCGGATTTTCATTGAAAAATGTTCGAACTTTGGCTAGTTCTTACCACCAAAGGCACTTTCCTCAGAAAGGAGTAGCGAAATGAAAAAGATATTTTGTGCCGTTGTTATTGCGCTCACAGGTGGATGCGCACATATGAACCCGACGAATATTCCTCATTTCGATGCATGGTCTCCTGATGGCACGGTCGACAGAAAACCCATTAAGGCGGATGAATTCGCGGAAGGTTTTAACAAACATGGTGGGGCTATTTTTGTGTTCAAGGAAGGAGACATCATTGATCTCAACGTAAAGTTGAATGGAGACATTTTGGAATCCATTGATGGACATCGAGTTAAGGCAAAGAGGAAGCTGTACTGGTACGGGGGAAAAGGTGGCTCGATGGTCAGCCTCGATGGTAAGAATTTCTATCCAATCCGAAAATTGTTCCCTACCGGATCCTTTAGTGTCTTCCTGGACGATCAGAACAGGACAAATAAGTTAGACATTGAGGCAGTGACTCGACTCCCTTCTCAGTAGCTGAAATTTGATTTTCAGACGCTCGACTCCCATCTCTGTGACTGAGTATGGTCTGAAGTTCCCGTAAGATCGGGCACCTTCAGCCCCCGCTAAAACAAACCCCGAGCAAGTGCCAATGACGGGAACCGCGCCCCGCGGGCCGAAGGCCGGTGCAACCGTAGTAATAGGCGCTGCCTGGCAAGAGATTGCTCGTCAATGGCAGAGCGTACGATCTGGCGATGAATTTCAAAAGGGCTGGGCGAACTGCAAGGGACGTGGCGATTCCTCCGACACGGCCCTTGCCGATCAAATTTTCTTGGCCTCTTGCTGAAAATGCGTTCAACTCTCATTCGCTATGGATCTCCTCTTTGACCCCTAGAATTTGGTATCATCAAAGTCCGACCCGGGACTCATGAAACTATTGAACTTTTATTCTCATTGGTTGAGACGGGAATCGAAGAATCCGCCGCAGGTTTCGGACTCAGGTTCACGGAACGAACATGTCGACGCGCTCATTGGAATCGGGACCGCCCTTATGGCCGAACGGAATCTCGATTCTCTTCTGGTCCGTATCTTGGAAAAAAGTTGTCAGATTCTGATCGCCGACGCCGGTTCGCTCTTTCTGGCCGAAGGCCCGTCCCGGGAAAATCCGACGCACCTTCGCTTTAAATTGGCTCGAAACGATTCGATTCCGATATCCCTCAAGGAATTTCTCCTGCCGATCAATCCGGAAAGCATCGTGGGGTATGTGGCGCAGACGCGCCAAGCGATCCGAATCAGCGACGTCTATCGGATCCCCAAATCGCTCCCCTTCCGCTTCAATCCCGATATCGATCGGTCGACCGGATATCGCTCGATGTCCGTTCTCGCCGTGCCGATGACCGATCATCAGGATGAGCTGATCGGCGTGGTTCAGCTCTGGAATAAGAAAAAGAACGCCGCCGTACAACTGAGGCCGAACAATGTCTTGCAACAGGTGATTCCGTTTACGGAGTCTTGTCACAGCCTTTTGGCTTCGCTTTCCGCGCAAGCCGCTGTAGCCATCGAAAACGCGCGCCTCCATCAGGACATCACCCGCCTTTTCGAAGGATTTATTCACGCGTCCGTGACGGCGATCGAGGCCCGAGACCCCACAACTTCCGGCCACTCCGAGCGGGTCGCCACGTTGACGACGACGTTGGCGGAAGAAGTCGACCGGCTTCAAACGGGTCCATATAGCGACATCCGATTTTCCGATCAGGATCTGCGCGAGCTTAAATACGCCGCCCTTCTGCATGATTTTGGGAAAATCGGCGTCCGAGAGTCGGTACTGATCAAAGCGAAAAAGCTGTTTCCACCCGAGCTGGAGGGACTGCGCGACCGGCTTCATCTTCTTCACCGCACGATCGAATTTGAGGTCGAACGGCAAATAGTTCATCACCTGATCACGGGCGGCCAGGTTGGAGACCCCACGTGGATCGCTTACGAAGCCGATTTGAAACGGCGTTTAGCGGATCTCCAGAAAGCCTATGATCTTGTGGTTTCGAGTAACGAACCGACGGTCTTGCCGGAAAGTGTGTCCGGCGAGCTTGCCCGGCTCGCCGCCGTCATCGTCGCCCGCCCCGACGGAACGACCGATCCTCTGGTCAGTGCCGAACAGATCATGAGGCTTTCGATCCCCAAAGGATCTCTGTCCGCCGAAGAGCGCCTGGAAATCGAGTCGCACGTCACACACACCTACCGCTTTCTCAACCAAATCCCATGGACGAAGGAATTTCGCCGCATTCCGGATATCGCCTATGCCCACCACGAAAAATTAAACGGTACGGGCTATCCGCGCCGGATCCGGACGGCGGATATCCCCTTTCCGTCGAAGATCATGACCGTGGCGGACATCTTTGATGCGCTCGCCGCGCGGGATCGTCCTTACAAGAAGGCGGTGCCGGTCCAGAAGGCGCTCGACATTCTTCAAATGGAAGTCAAAGAAGGAAAACTCGACGAAGATCTGGTCCGTCTATTTGTTGATCGCAAAGTGTATGCAAAAACGGCGACCGTCTGACGTGTCCGAAACTTCGGCAAAAAAAAGACAAGCGAGGTATCTGTCGAAGAGGTTGAGCTTTTCGAGGGTTAGGCTTTAAAAAAGCTCGCCGAACTCCGTTGCCGGAACTCAGCGCAACGCTTGCGTGGTTTTCATGTGCTTTAGAGTCTTATCAACCGGAAACCTAAAAAGCCTATGGCTTACTTTCTCCCTTTTCGTCCTCGGGTTGCCCCGGACCTTAAGGTATTCGGTTTCCCGTCGCCCTGTGCCCAATGCAAATTAGACACAGATTCTCCTCTTCTGCACTTTGACGCCACCGTAGCGTCGTCTCTTTTTTCCTGCCGCTTTCGTACCGGCGTCCCACGTCGACCGTGATCCGCTTTTCGAAAGCACCTCGCTTAAGCTTCATCACCCTACAGCATTTGCGGATCGAGGAACCCTTTTCTGCGCTGAACCTTTCGATTCTGCGTCCGAGCGGTTTTGCCCTGCTCGCCCGGAAGTCCCACCCACAGGGTTTGGCTACCCTCTCGATGGAATCAGCTCCTCGAACCTTGGAAGCATCTTTCAACTTCCAACGCTCATGGGCTTTACCCTTCAGAGCTTTCAACTCCTCTCCAGTGATCGGGTCATCGTTTCCGACGACACACTCCGCTCCCGCGCTTCCTTGCATAACCTCCGCGGCCTTGCATCGGCGCCTCAGCGGCTTATTCCCACCGGAAAAGCTGTACCCCTTAATTGCCACCCAGAGGGTTAGTCCGGGTCGGGGCCACTTGCTCTCTTGGGCCTTTAGACTTCCCAGGTTTTCTCCCCTCTTCGTCGGCTCAGAAAGACTCTCCCTCTCTGTGCTTCCCTCGCGTCCTTACCCGCTACGAACCTCGCGGCTCACAGTTTCACGGACCTCAGGGTTTTGCGTCCGAAGAGGATCAGCATTTCCCCCGAAGGGGCACTTACCTGCGTAGCCTCTTTGACCGACTGCGTTCGCCCTCTCTTCGAGAAAGTAACCCACCGCGGGTTATTTTTTCACCTCGGAAACCCGAAACGCCTTGCGACATCCCAGGTGCTCCTTTTGGCGGCCGATCCTCTCTCTCCTAACGGGAGACGGTGAACCGTTACCGGTCCCTCTTACAGCGATCTCTCGCCTGTCTTGGAAGCCTTCTATGAGAGATCAAGTCCGTCTCCAAGAAGTTTTGTCCGCTTTATTTCTGCCCGGCTCCCAAATGCGTCTTTCTTTAGTTTTCCATGACTTAGAGCAGCGGTTCCGTAGGCCGGTTCTTGGCCCAAAGATCCTCCGAATGCATGGCTCTGCTCCGGCTTGCGATATGTCGGAATCTCCAGCGCGCGGCAATTCGAAACCCTTTATCGATAAGGCCCTTGCTATGCCCTGAATTCGCATCCCACACCACCTGGAATCGGCTGCGTGTTCTCGCTCAAGCCCTGATCCACACGGGATTTGCGACATTACGTCCGGGAAACGATTGATTTAAGCGGGAAAAGATTCGGGCCGGCTTTCGGCTTGTTCGATAAACGAACGAAGAATCTTTTTCATCTCCGCCGTCACACGGAGAAAACGCACGCCGCAGCCGCGTCCCTCGTGGCGCCAGGTCACGTCGCCCCGGATACGAACCAGATTTTCGGTGTTCGGCAATGAGATCTCCAGATCGAGGACCATACCGACAAAGGGCGGCTTCTCGACTTTCAAGAAAAGCCCCCCCTCCGAAATGTCTTCCGTAAACCACACCTCTTCCCGCCCACCGTCCTTGAATTTCACGCGCGCGGCCACCGGCACTCGAAGGGATTTACGACGCTCTGGCGTATGTTCTTTCATTCCCCAATCTTTCTGCCGCCTAAACTAGGCGACGCTCCTCGACCCTCAACCCGGTTTGATTTCGGGGACGGACAATCCCTCGAATATCGGGGCAGGCCTTTTTTTTGTGGCCTGTCCCAATTTCTGAGCCAGTTGTTCGTACTCCTTCTTTACAAAGCCGACCGTCGTTTGTTCAACGGTCCCATCGTTTTGAATCAGAAAAACCGTTGGAACATGCGTCAGGTCGTATTGCGACGAAACCTTGTACGGCGCCGGGTCCAAAGCCACCGGCATCGTGAGCTTGTACTCACTGGAAAAGTCCTTGGCCTCCTTCACGTCTTCTTGCGCAACGGCCAAGAAGCGCACGTTCGGGTCGCCCTTATGATATTGATAGAGGCTGTCCAAATAAGGCAACGCGAACTGGCACGTCGGACAAGTAGCTTTATAAAAACTTACGACGGCGACTTCGCCAGTTTTCAGATTCGACACAGAGTGAGACTTCCCGTCCAGGCCCGGCAACGTGAAATCGGGAGCTTTCTTGCCTGACGGAATGGCGCCCATACCTAAATGTCGACGTAGACGTCGTCTCCTTCAACCTTCGTCTTGAACGTTGGAATTTGGATGGACGGATTGACGAGGCACTTCCCCGTCGTAACGTCATACTGCCAGTTGTGCCATGGGCAACTCACGACCGTACCTTTCAGCGAACCCTCGGCGAGCGGGCCTCCCTGATGAGCGCAGGTATTCGAGCAGGCATAGACCTTCCCGCCGATATGAAAGAGCGCAATGTCTTTTCCGCCCATCGTCACGAACGATCCGCTTTCGGCACTGAGTTCCTTGAGTTTCGCGCATTTGGTCAAAGCCATTCTCTGCCTACCTCGTTTGAGCGAAAATTTACCCCAGTGTTGCACGCGGGTTTCGAGGGAAAACGCGAAAGAGCGTGCCAGATGCGGCCAAGCACGGCGACCGGCAACCGGAGCGTAGCTCACACTACGTGAGGATTGGCGGGCGCGAGCACGGCCGCAGATGGTACGCTATCTCGCGAGCGATTAGCGGTTTTCACCGAAAGCCGTATGCAATACTGGGGTTTATATCAGGCTGCCGTGCGAGCGGCCAAGTTTTTTGCCCGAAGGGCCTTAACTGTGCGGCACACGATTTCCACCGCTCGGTCAATTTCGCCCTCGATGGTAAACCGACCGACGCTAAATCGGAGAGATGCCGCCGCCAGTTCGTCATTCACGCCGATGGCCTTGAGGACGTGCGAAGGTTCCACCGAGGTACTCGTGCAAGCGGCCCCGGCCGAAACCGCCACATCGACCAAACTCTCCAAGAGCACGCGCCCGTCGATTCCGCCAAAACTCAGATGAAGGTTGTTGGGCGCTCGTTCCGTGGGGTGGCCGTTCAGTGTAACGCCATCTAGATTAGCGAAGATCCCATCCTTCAAACGATCTCGCAGCGCTCGGAGACGGGTTACTTCGCCTTCGAATTCTTTTTTGGTGAGGGCGCAGGCTTCGCCGAAGCCGACGATCCCCGAAACATTGATCGTCCCCGATCGAAGTCCTTTTTCCTGCCCCGCACCCAGCATCATGGAGGGAATCCGGATTCGGGGGGATTTTTGGCGAAGGAAGAGCGCACCGGCTCCTTTGGGTCCGTACATTTTGTGAGCCGAGAGCGAGAGGAGATCGATCGCCGTGCTTTTCAGACCCACCGGTACCTTTCCGGCCGCCTGAACGGCGTCGCAGTGAAAGATAACCCGTTTTTCCTGAGCGATCTTCCCGATCTCAGCGATCGGATGTAGCGTGCCGATTTCGTTGTTGACGAACATGAGGGAGATGAGAATCGTCTGATCGGTGATCGCCCTCCGAACTTCTTCGGGATCCACGCGCCCGTGACGATCCACCTTCACAAATGTGACGTCGAAACCATCGCGTTGGAGAGCCTTGCAGGGATCCAGTACCGAACGATGCTCCGTCGGCGACGTGACAATATGGTTTCCGCGATCCCGGTAAGCCCGCGCGATGCCGAAAATAGCCATGTTGTTGGATTCCGTCGCGCCGCTGGTGAAAATGATTTCTCGCGGCGACGCACCGATCAACGAAGCTACCTGTTCTCGAGCCTCTTCCACCGCTTTGGAGGCTTCTTGTCCATAAATGTGGCCGCTGGATGCGTTGCCGAAACGCTCCGAAAAATAGGGCGACATTTTGTCGACAACCCTGGGATCACACGGTGTGGTCGCGTGATAATCCAGGTAGATCGGTTTCATCCAAGAATCTCTAAAATGCTTTCGATTTCTTTGCGGATCTCGAGAAGCGCTTCTTTGTTTCGTTTCGCTTCGACATCGACGACGGGAAGAGTGAGAGAGAGCTGGCCGCTCCCGGAACTCTTGCGGTTTTCCCGAAGCCTTCGCTTCGCGCCGGCGATGGTAAACTTCTCTTCGTAAAGCAAGCTCTTGATCCGTTCGATCTGATCGATGTCTTTTCGCTGATAAAGCCGTTGGTTGTTCTTCGACTTGGTCAGCTTCAGATTGAACTCGCCTTCCCAATACCGAAGGACGTATGGTTCGAGCGCCATCATCTCCGCCACTTCGCCGATTTTATAGAACAACTTATTTGGATATTGCTTTTTCACTGTAGTTTTAATGAGTTATAGAATTAACTGAAGATGCTACTTCAGGCGGAAACGGCGTGTCAAGAAACGATTTTACGTCCGAAGTTTGGCCCCGAGTTTTGATTCGAGGGTTACGACGATGTTCGTGAGCACAGCATCGACTTCGACTTCCGTGAGCGTCCGCTCCGGGGACGCGAAAACCAAGGAGTAAGCATTGCTTTGCTGGCCCGATGGAACCCCCTTCCCTTCGTACACATCGAAAAGTTCGACGCTTTGGAGAAGTGGATCCCGAACCTTCAAGATCTCCGCTTCGATCGTCTCGGAGGGGATGTCGCTCTTCACGACGATGGCGATATCGCGTCGGACATGGGGATACGCGGACAGAGTTTTGATTCGAACTGTTTTTTGACCCGCCACAAAAAGAGAACCGAGATGGAGATCAACAAAGACCGCCCGACCGCTCTCGTAACTCCGTTCGATTCGTGGATGAAGGAGACCGGCCTCACCGATCTTTTCAGCCCCCCGATAAATGACGGAAGCTCGCCCCGGATGAAGATACGAGGGGACTTCCTCTTGCTTCCACGCGAATGCCCCCCACCCCATTTCAGCCGATAAAACCTCCACGATTCCTTTGGCATCATAGAAATCAGGCGTGCGGCTTTTCCCATGCCAGCCTCTGCCAAACGTCTTTCCGGCCATCAAAATCCCCAGATGAAGCTCTTCCCGCGCCGGAGTTCGGGCGGCACCATCCGACTCGCCGAATACGGAGCCGATTTCAAACAATCGGGCCCCCTCCACCTGTCTCGTTCGATTCACGTTCCAGGCCGAAAGCAGCGTTGGCAGGAGCGATTGGCGCATCACCTCTTGGTCCGACGCGATCGGATTGGCTAGACGAATCGCCTTTCCCAAATGCGAATGGCCGAGCTGTTCCTGATCACCGGCTTTTCCGAAGCTGTACCCCCGAATTTCAACGAGACCGGCTCCACGGCAGAGATTGCGAACCGTCGATACGCGATCGAACAGACCGTCGATTTGAGGCTCCTTCATGAGGGGTGGAATTTTCGACGGAATACGATCGTAGCCGTAAAGGCGAGCGACCTCTTCGACAAGGTCGATCTCCCTTTCCAAATCCGATCGGCGGCTCGGGATCTCAACCATCCAGCCGTCCTCCTTTTTTTCCAGCGGCAGCCCGAGACGTGCAAGATACTCGCCGGCGTTCTTGATTCCTTCTCCCAGGATTCGTTGGATGAGCCCTTGTCGCAGATGGATCTTTCGATGGGCGAACGGACGAATTCGGCATTCCATTCCGCCGATCTCCTTGCCACCCGCCGCCTCGGCATACAGATCCACTGCGCGCTGCGAGGCGCTCCACACATTCGCCGGATCCACCCACCGCTCGAACCGGTGGGAAGATTCCGTATGGAGGCCGAGGCGTCGCGCCGTCCGACGGACGCTTTTCGGATCGAAATGGGCGCTTTCCAGCAAAATCGCCTTGGTTTTTTCACTGACCGCCGCCCGCTGGCCGCCCATCACGCCGGCAATCGCTACGGGTCCCTTGCCGTCGGCGATCACGAGATCTTCGGGCATCAGTTGGCGTTCCACGCCGTCCAAACAATCGATCGTCTCACCGTCCTTGGCCCGACGAACCTGTATGGATTCCACCACTTTGTCCCGATCGAATGCGTGCAGCGGTTGGCCCCACTCGATCATCACGTAGTTCGTCACGTCGACGAGGTTATTGATCGATCGCACGCCGGCAGCTTCCAAACGCTGCTTCATCCAGGAGGGAGTCGGTTTCGCTGCGAGCGAATCGATCTGACGGAGTGCATATCGAGGCGAACCGGCGGTATCGTGAACCACGGCCCTAAACGCGCCTTCGGTCGGACCTTCGGCCTCGCCCGTGGGAACCTTTGCCGCAACGCCGAACGCGGCGGTAATTTCACGCACGAGACCGATGACGCTCAAACAATCTCCACGGTTCGGCGTGATTTCAAACTCCAGAAGCCAATCGTTTCGGCCCAAGGCATCGGCCAGTTTGTCACCGAGTTTCGTTTCGGCCAGCAGAATTAGAATTCCTTCCGACGTCTCGGAAAATCCCAATTCACTTTCCGAGCAGAGCATTCCTTCCGACGGTTCGCCGCGAATCTTCGATTTTTTGATCGACATGCCGTTCGGAAGCGTGGCCCCAGGGAGCGCCAGGGCCACATGGTCCCCCTCTTTCATGTTGTGCGCGCCGCACACGATGTTGAATTTCTCGATTCCGCTTGTGACCTCACAGAGCGTCAGCCGGTCGGCGTTTGGATGCGGGCGAGTTTTTTCAATCTTGGCGACCACCACTTTCTCCATTCCGGCCGCCATGTTTTTGACGGACGAAACTTCGAGCCCCGTGAACGTCAGTTTCTCGGCAATTTCGTCCGCCGTGGGTTGAATCGGGAGAAACGAA
>DATDPG010000009.1 GCA_035292885.1 Bdellovibrionota bacterium
GTTTCGGCGGTGGGGGCGCAGCCGTCTTGGGCGGAGGGGGCGGGGCAGGTTTTCCAACCGAAGGTTTTCCTTGGGATGTGCTCGGCTCTTTGATGACAACTTCGCCGGAGCTGGTTTCCACCTCAAAAAAATCGTCGAATCCGCCGGCAAGTTCGACGGCGCCTTCTCGTGGACCTCCGATCGTGACCGGTTTTCCGCATTTCGGACAATCGACTTCGCCCGTCGCGGCGGCGCCTTCGGTCTCTTCGAAGACATGCTGGCAGCTATCACACGTGAATTTCATTTCATGGAGCTCTCAGGTTTTGCTCTGCCGGCCGGGGCCCGCGGAACCGGGAAAAGTATAGCAGATTGAAACCGGCTTAAAAATACAACTCCAGGTTACCGGCGAACGTATTGCTGGTGGGCGAAAGGTGGCGCGCATACGTGAACCCGACGCCGATCTGATTCGTCGACGAGACCGCCCCGACCCCCCAAAAATTATTGTCCCGAACCCGGTCCAAACCGAATCCGGAGCGGAGAAATAACCCTTCGGCAGCTCGAATTTCTCCTCCAAAGTAAGCGTTGACCCCGTTGGTGGTGGATGTTTCGAAGTTCTTTGTCACGTCGATGGCAATCCGGGCGTACGGCTGAAGGTTGAGGGCGCCGCCAAACCCCATGGAAAGGGGAAACTCATTGTGACTGTATCCTTGCGCAAGGTTTTGCGCCGTCAACGCGAGGGACAAAAGAGGAATCGGTTTCACCAGAAACCCGACATCGATGTCCGGCCCGTCCGGCCCGGTTATGAAGGGCGAATCGACCGTCGAAACGTAGTACTTTGCCGCCATTCCGACGTAGAGAATCTCGCTGAAATCACCGGCCCCGGCGAGCGTGACCTGATGCACGTTGATGTCGTTCCCGCCGATCGACCGCTGGTCGTAATCGTACGCCAAACCGAACGCCATGACCGGCGTGGCTTTGTAATCCGACACGGCGACGCCGAACGTGTTGGAAGGCGCGAAGTCGTTATAGAGATAATCCCCCGAGACGGAGACTTTCCCCTTCCGCTGCGCCAGGCCCGCCGGATTGAGCAAAATCGCCGCGTTCGTATCGGCCAATGCTCGAAACGCTCCGCCAAAGGAGAGCGGCACGGGCTTCAACGAATAGCCCTGCGTAAGATCAATGTCGGTTATGTTTTGCGCCTGGGCCCGACCTCCCCACAATCCACAGAGAAGCCACGGGCAAAATCCCATCCAGAAGCCGAGCCGAACGCGATTCACTTCACATCCGCCTTGGACCGGAGACCGTCGAGCAACTGTTGCATCTTCCTGGCCTCGTCCTCCGGCTTTGGAGCATAAAGAATCGCACGCCCGACGTTCGCGATCACCCGATCGCCGAACAGGCGGAGCAGAGGACCCGCCTCCCCTCCTTGCGCTCCGATTCCCGGCATCAGGACCAGCCGGTCACCGACAATCGACCTCACTTCCCGAAGTTCCTCCTCACGGATCCGATTCTTTTCGCTCGGCGCGCCCAACACCACGCCGTCGGCATCGGCCGACCTCACCTGCTCGGAAAAATACTCATATCCTTTTTTGGAACCGAACTTCGCGTTCTTGATCGCCTCGAATTCGGGATTGGACATCACCACCAAAACGATAAGGCCGACTCCGTGGGCGTGCGCCTGTTTCGCCGCCTCGGCGACGTTTCCGGGGAACGGCGCGTAAGTGACCGCGTCGAACCCTTCCGCGGCCGCGTGATAAAACCCGGAATCGTTGGTGTCGCCGATATCGGCCAACTTGCTGTCGTCGATCGCGATCATTCCATGGTCGTGGATTTTTTTGACCAGGCGCCGGGTCTCGTCCCGCGAGAGGTCCTTGATGTAGTTACGGTTGATTTTCACGGCCGCGCAAAACGGAGCGATCTTCTCTACAAAACGGATCGACCAATCGACTTTGGAGGCTCCTTTCGGCAAAGAAGGGCTCCGCCCCTGCTCCGGTTCCGCCGGGTCCAATCCGGCGCAGAGAATCGAACCGTTTGCGCGGACCGCTCTCGTCCATTTTTCGGAAAGCTTCACATCCCCTCCACCTGAAGGGGCCGAACGCCGAATCGGGCGAATTCATCGAAGATCGAGTCGACCACCGTACGCGGCGGCTTTGTTTTTTGAATGGCCATCGGAAGAAGAGCCAGCGCGTCGCTCATCGCGAAGTATGGTATCCGGCCGTTCGACTTCTTGGCGATGGCTTGTTCGACGCTCGCGCCATCGTCCCGCAGCTCCATACGATTCGTGAGGCCGACCGCGGCGATCGCTTCGACACCCGAATCCATGAGATGGTCGATTGTGGACAGGAGCGACCCCCCCGTGGTCGTGACATCCTCCAAAATCACACACTTTCCTTTCGGCATTCCGACGAAGTAACGGTCTTTCGGATCTCCGTGCTCTTTCGCCTGGGCCCGCCCCATCGCAATAACATGGCTCCCCTTGGAAAATTGAGAAGAAGTCCGCGCCAGCTCCATCGTGGCCACGACCGCCAATTTCGTCGCGCCTTCCGGCACGCCATAAAAGCAATTCATCGACAGTTTCTTGTCCCGCGCGAAGGCGAGAACGAACTCAACCGTCCGCAGCAACAAATAGGCGTCCGACGTGACCGAACGCCAATTGACGTACCAGTTGGAACTTCTTCCGGATTTCAGCGTAACCGGCTTTTCAAAAAAACCGACGACGTTCTGTTCGAGGATGAACTGATTGAAATCGCTCTGGGAGAAGGAGCGACCCGCGGGATTCGGCTTACTTCTTGGTGAGCGTACCGACACAATCGGCGACCAAACTTTCCACAACCTCCTTCAGATTTCCGCTCTGGGGAATCCGCTTCACTTTTTCGAGAACAAAGGACTCCCGGTCGCGCCCGAAAAACTTCACTTGCAGCAGACGATTTCCCTGCACACTGCTCGACAGGCGCCCTACAAAGACGCCATCCAGATTGTTGTCCCGAGTCACACGACGCAGCTCGTCCGTCGACTCGATATCGGTTTTGGACGGATCGATCGCGAGAACGTTGACCTTGAAATGACCGTCGTTCCGCAGCGAAAGAGAAAAGAGATCGTTGATCGATTTACCTAAAGGATCGTCGCCGTCCGCCAAGACGAAAGGGAGGATTCCGATCTGTCCGTACTTGGTTTCCTCCACGTCCGGGGCGTACACGGTCTTTTCACCGATCTTTTCGGCGGGCGTCATGGACCTTTCGGCCGGAGGGGATTGCCATCGCTCGAACGAGCGAATGTTTTTCGCTTCGACCCAACCGATGCCGACGGTATCGGTCGGCGACTTCGTGATCCGAACCCAGCCCTTTTTGGGGTTTTGCGGATGCTCCACGATATAGACGGAGTCCCCCACGTTAAGCCGCTCCGGAAGGAGCGACCCGTCGTCCGCCGTCACGTCGACGTTCATCGCCGTGATGACGCCCGGGACCACGGTCGGTTCGTCCGCAAAAACCTGACTCGCGGAAAATCCAACCCAAACGACGAGGAGTGAAAAAACGAACCTCACTGCTGCTGCCATTCCAGCGATTCTCCCTCTTTTCGTTTGTGCGAGACGATCACGTCTCGAATGAATTCGGCATTGTACGGAACGTCCCGGCCCAGCACGCGACGATGGCACTTGTCGCACGTGCGGCCGATGTTCTCCGCGATCTGAGGGCTCTTGATCATTTCAAAATGCCCTTCTTCCTTGTCTTCCGCCCAGGGATTCCCCAGATGGCAAGTGTCGCAGCGATAATTGTGTTTTCTCGCGATCGGTTGTTGGAAGAGATGACAGGGAAGACAAACGCGCTCGCTCCCCCACAATTTCTCCGCCGTTTCTTTGTCCTTGGCCGTCTGAGACTTGATACATCCACCCACCAGGAGGGCCGCCGTAAAAAAGATAAAAAGACCCAAGGTTTCAAACAGTTTCCGCGTGCTCATCTCTGCCGCTACGTTACCTTTGGCTTATCTGGATTGCAAACCTCCTTGGCGGTTTCCGGCAATCTCATTACGATCCCGGCATGGCGGATACTTTCTTGATCACCGGTTCGTCGGGTTACGTCGGGTCCCATTTCGTCAAATTCTTTGCCCAAGCCGGGCGCCGCGTGGTGGGATTGGATTTGGTTCCGCCACCCTCGCTTCTTACACCTTATCTTGCGTCTCACGCCGTGGCCGACATGGCCGACGAAAGAGCCGTTGAACGGCTTTGCGGATCCAATCGCGTCACCGCCGTCATCCATTGCGCGGCCAAATGCCTCGTGGGCGAATCGGTCGAAAGGCCCGACCTCTATATGGACCACAATTTTGCGCGAGCGCGGAAATTGGCCGAGGCCATCGAGCGGTCCGGCGTCGGAACATTTCTTTTTTCATCCACGGCCGCCGTCTATGGGGAACCGAAATCCACTCCTATATTGGATTCCCATCCCCGCAAGCCGATCAATCCGTATGGAGAAAGCAAACGACGGTTCGAGGATCATTTGATCGAACGAGAAAAAACGGGGGGACTTCATGTCGGCATTTTTCGGTATTTCAACGCCGCCGGGGCCGACCCGGGAAAGGAGCTGGGGGAAAGTCACGATCCCGAGACTCATTTGATTCCGAACGCGATTCGAACCGCTCTCGGCTTGCGGACGTCCTTCGATCTCTTCGGCACGGATTACCCGACGCGGGACGGAACTTGCGAGAGAGATTTCATCCACGTGTGGGATCTGGCCGACGCCCACCTCCGTTTGGTCGACCGTATGAAAGGCGGAGGCGCGGGCGGCGTCTACAATCTCGGCACCGGACGGGGGTTTACGGTGAAAGAAGTTCTCGACGAAATCGACCGCCAAGCAAAAACAAAGCTGTCCCGGCGGATGCGGCCCCGCCGCCCGGGGGACCCCGCCGTCCTGGTCGCCGATCCGTCCAAAGCAAAAAAAGAACTCGGCTGGACGCCGAAATTTTCGGACCTTTCGACCATCGTCTCATCCGCGCTGTCCTGGCACCGCTCATCCGGAGACTCCTGACGTCATAACGAATGCTACCCCTCGCTTCAACGTTTGAGAAGAATCTGTAAATCGGCCTCGTCTTGGGGGCGGCCCGTTCGTTTCGAACGAATTAAATCGTTCAGCCCCAAATAAGGAACCCGAACGCCCAGAATCTTTCCGACCTTTCGGTTCCGTTTGGCTTTTTCGTACGTAATCCTCCATGCGGAGGTCGATAACTTTCGTGGCTCGAACCGAGCCGTGCAGGTTAGCGGCGACTCCACCCACCAATATGTAAGCCACCCGGTAACGATTCAAAAGTTCACACAAACGGAGAACGCGATTATCGGTACCAAGGGTTTTTTTGGGCACGTTTCCACCGCTGGTACTCATCGAAGGAATCGAAGGACTTGGCAAAAGGGTGAAAACGGAACGGCGTTAACTCCTTGAATTGCCGGAACAGTTGTTCCGCCTCAATCAAACGTTGAACGATTGCGTCGCTCTTTCGCTGATTGCGAAGTGTTTTCTGTCCCGCTTTCATAACGCCATTACTAACGCGAACAACCCTCCGGTCCGAACGCCGCCTTTCCAACTAAATCTTCGTCCCTCGGTTGACGAAAGCCGGATCGTTGTACGTGACTTCCGGTTTGCCCGAAACGATGTGATTGACGGCTTCCACCCCTTGCATGAACGAATGGTCTTGGTTGGACACTTCGTATTTCCAGGCCCCAAAACGCCCGCGAGAATAAACCCCCTTCTTCATCAGTCGGCCCTGGATGTCCTTCAAAACGCCGTCCCGCTTCAGGAAGGGAATGGGATATCCGTGCGCGGCGCGAAACTTCCAGGTGCTCACGACTTGAGAGCGATTCTGAATCAGCTTCGTGTTGAGAAGTCCCTGGATCGTATCCTCGATCAGGCGATCTTGTGAAACCGGCTTGTGGTTTGACTCCGACGTTTCCGTCATGAGCGACCAGTAGCGCCGGATGTCCGGCACGTTATTCGGACTGTAATTCGAAAAGAGGGTCACGCGATAAAACGGGCAATTGGATTCCGGAAAATACATCCAACATTTTTCCGCCAGATGATCGGGGCACTCCCCTTTAAGTCCGACGCCTACGATGTTCGACGTCGAATAGATCATCTGACGGGCTGATTTCATGAGAGCGCCCTCCCCGGTCAGCCGCGAGAGTTCATCCATCGGAATCGTCGAGAGGAGATGGTCGTACGAAATCTCTTCTCCCGATCGAAGTTCGATTTCACGGCGATCGAGATCGACCCGCGTCACTTCGGTCTTAAACCGTATTTGGCCGTCGGGAATCTTCTTCACCAGCGCCCGCCAGACCGCTCCGGTACCGCCGAACTTGGGAAATCGGAAGGTGTTGTTGGGTCCCCAGCTGACGTCGTCCCTCCGCAGCCGGATATTCTCCTTCACGCGATCCACGTCCGCCACGGACACCCGCTCCCCGATCCATTGGTAATCCAACGTTTCCGGTGGATACGCCCACACTTTGAAGTTGTAGGGGAAGAGAAACAGATCCGCGATTCCCTGACCGAAGGCAGTTAGGATCCACTCCCGAAAATTCTTGGGTCTTTTAGCGCTCTTTGCGTTCTTTGCGTTCCGGGCCGCTTTTTCAAGGCCGGCCAGGCAGCGGTCTCGCGAAGCCTCCGTCAAATACCGAATGTTGTTTTGAAAAGGATACGGAACGAACGTGTCCTCGATCCAAACGTACGATCTCCGCTCGTGATAAAGCCAGCCGTCCGGGCCGAGCGCTTCCTCCATCGCTTGATCGAAACGATGGTAGTGCGAAAACTGAACATGGCCGCCGACATCCCACGTAAACCCCTTCTCATCGACGAACGAAGAGGCCAGTCCCCCGGCGTGGTCGCTCGCCTCCAATACAAGGAAATCGTTCCGCTTGAGTTCTTGAAGCCGAAGCGCGGCTCCGATTCCCGTCGGTCCCGCGCCCAGAATGAGAATCCTGCCCGCCACGCGTCACCCCGCCCGTGCCGCCGGCCGAAATTCCACGCAAAACCGCCGGAGCTGACGAAACGCCCGCGCGCACGATTTCGCAAGCTTCCAAGGTTTAAGAACCGTCTGCCCGGTTTTCCGCGGGAGATGCCGAACACCGATTTCAGTGATTTTGACGCCCAGACGATGCGCACCGATGGCGAGCAAAATGGACGGGGCGAACGTGTCGCCGGGGATGGCGAGCAAGATCTTCCCCAGCAGATCCCTTCGGATCAACTTGAACGGGATATTGATGTCATGAACGCGAATGCCGGTGAGAATAAAGCCGATCCACCGAAGGGTCCGCGAAAGCAATAGGCGATGCCAAGGATCGTCACGGTGCATGCGAATTCCCATAACGTACGGCGATCGATCTCGAACGCCCCATAGTTTCCAAAAGTCCTCCGGCACGAACTGATTGTCGCTGTCGGTGTGGAAAATCCATTCTCCCCGGGCGGAACGATATCCATTCAAGAGCGCCGGACCATGGCCCCGGTTTTCCTGTGTGAGAACCCTTAGCTCGCCGAATCGCGACTCCATCCGATGAAGGATCTCCGCCGTCCGATCCTTCGATCCGTCGTTGACCACCACCATCTCAAAATCGCGGAGCCGCTTTTGAATCTCCGTGATCCAGGAGGAGACGACCTCCTCGACGCACGCCTCCTCGTTGTAACAGGGCATGACCAAAGAGAGCCCGGGTTTGCTCGCCATGAAGAGAAACAGCGTACCAGGTCATCCTTGGGCTGCGAATGAATTCTCCCGGACCTCTACTACTTGTGGGCCGCCGGTCTTTACGCTATATGCTCGGCGCTCCGATGGCCTATCGTGTGGTGGCACTCCCCGGCGACGGCACCGGTCCTGAAGTCATGGACCAGGCGCTGAAATGCCTGGAAGCCGTTCAACAAGTAACCGGCGTCCATTTCGACGTCGAAAAAATCGACTGCGGCGGACAGTACTACTTGAAATCCGGCCAGAAATCCGAAAAGTCGGACTGGCCGGACGGCTCCTTTGAAAAATGCGAACGAGCCGACGTGATTTTGCTCGGCGCGGTCGGCTGGCCCGGACCGGACGGCTCACCCGTCACGATGTCGAACGGAAAAATGGCCGGATGGTCGCCCGTGATCGGCAATCGCACCCGGCTCGATCTTTACGCCAACGTCCGCCCCGTGAAGCTTTACCCCGGCGTACAACATCGCGTGCATGGCCGGCACCGCCAAGTGTGGGAACCCGAAAAAGTCGACATGGTCTTCGTTCGGGAGAACACGGAGGATCTTTACTCCGGCATCGGTGGAACGCTGCGCCCGGGCGGAAAAGAAAAAGTGGCGATCGACACGCGCGTCATTACACGGGAGGGATCGGAACGGGTGATCCGATTTGCATACGAACTCTGCCGAAAACGGGAACGGGGCGCCCCCGCCGACGGGAAGAAACGGCTGACCTGTATCCTCAAAGACAATGTCTTGGAAGGTTGCCGCCTGTTTGGAAAAGTCTTTCGAGAAATCGGCAAGGACTACCCCGAAATCGCTCAAGAGACCGCCATCGTCGATGCGTTCACACAATGGTTGATCACCAAACCGGAGTGGTACGACGTCCTCGTGACGACGAATATGTTCGGCGACATCGTGACCGATCTCGCGTCCGTTCTGCAGGGCGGCATGGGAATGGCGGTGGGAGCCAACATCGGCGACCGGCACGCGATGTTCGAGCCGATCCATGGCTCGGCTCCGAAATACACGGGACAGGACAAAGTGAACCCGTTCGCTATGATCCTGGCCCTCAAAGAAGCTCTCGATTGGCTGGGGACGAAAAACAAGGATAAGAAACTGGTGGACGCGGGGCGGGCGATCGAACAGGCCGTCGTTTCAATCCTCAAAGACGGCAAGCCGCTCACGTACGATCTCGCCGGCGAAGGCCAAGCGGCCAAGGGCTCTGAGGTTGGGTCGGAGGCCGCCAAGCGGCTGAAGACGTTCTTGTAATAGGTCCCGAAAGTTTATTTTCCCAACCGGCCTCGAATACGGCTCAAGAACCTTCAGGCGCTCGGCGATCTGAGCCAGTTTTCGCTCGACCAACGATCTTTCAACGGGACTCATTCGCCCTTTTCGAATTTATCCAGGGCCCGCCGTTGGGCCTTTCGGAGTTTTTCCGTATCCACGAAGCGCCGGAAAGCGAGGGACTTGAATTCCGTAAAGAACGCCGGGTTGTCCGAATAAAGAAGCGCCCCGGTCCTGGCGATTTGCATCGCGACCACAGGATCCGCGCGACGTAAATCAACGACGTCAACATTGCTCCAATGCGTCTGCCGAACGATATCCGTTGTTACGGAAATTTCGTCCCAACCATTCCTCGGCCAAAGCGCGATATCGAGGTCCGAGCCGGAGGACATACGGCCGGTCGCCACGGAGCCAAAAAGCATCACCATTTCAAACTTTCCGGATTCCCAGAGGGGCTTTAATGCGTCCCGGATTTCCTCCACCGTTTGCGGCTTCCCCATAAAAAAAGTCTATCGCAAAGATTCGTCCCTTGCATTGAATTGGACAGCCCTCAACTGAGCTAACCTGGCGTCTTTTGGAGCCAGCAGGTCCAGCTCCTTTATATACGCCCGAACATCCCGCCAGCGTTGCTGGTCCACGGCCAACCTCGCTAAATTAAAAACAATTTCGACGTTAACGGGGTCCAGTTCCCGGGCCTTTTCAAGGCTTTTTCGGGCGTCTCGATATTTAGACTGTCGCGCCAAAGCGATCCCCAAGTTCATATGGCCCTTCGCCGATGTGGGATCGACCGCAACCACCTTTCGAAATGCATCTTCCGCCGCGGCGGATCGTCCCAGCCGTAACTGGCAAAAGCCGAGATTGAACCCATGTTCGGAAAACTTCTTCTCCCCCGGCTTTGCCTGACGAATCACCTGTTCATAGGTAGCCGCTGCCTCGGCCCAATTACCTGC
>DATDPG010000010.1 GCA_035292885.1 Bdellovibrionota bacterium
ACTCCCGATCGAATGTCCGCACTGTCGCCAAGAAATGCGGCTCCTCGGGTTCGTGACGCACCCCGCGGAGATCGGAATTCTCGCTCCCCAGGCCTGCCGCGCCCCACCGCTAAAACCGGTCGAATCCTTCTTCGATCGGCAGGGGAAGACTCCCTTCCTCGTCGCGGCCGAGGAACCGAGGCCCTACGAATCCTCCGACTTCAACCAGGTCCGAGAAGAATCCAACGCCGATTTCGATCAGCGCCAGACCGGGTAACGGAGTTCTTCGCGTTCGTTTCCCCTTTTCAATCCCTTTCCGTCCGTTCCGGGGGCCATGGCCCCCCTCTCTTCCTGAATTCCTCCTCGTTTCCCGTTCCAACAGGAGCCGAGGGGACTCGAAGACCCTCTCTCTTCGCTTTGGCTGCGTACATTCCTAGCCCAATACAATCGTCGGATTTCTAAAAGTTACCCGTTAGCGGACGTCAAGCTTTTGTCGTAAGCGAATCCGGCTACCTTCAATTTCATGTCATTGCGGCTGTCCTCCAGAAAATTGGATCGTTTATTGGCCCCAGGATCCATCATTTCGAATGACCCGAGGGTTCAGGTACCCCCGAAAATGGAATCTGCGCGGTGGATGTCGGGTCGGTCCGTTCGCCGTTTCGAGCTCACGCAAAGGTGGCTCAGGAGGATGTTTCGGAAGGCGCCTTCTCTCGTAAAACGGACTCGTGTTCTGGTCCTGTAACTTTCCGAAGTACGTCTTCGTTGGACTCCGACTCGGTTCTCCTCGCTCGGATCCCAATCGTTGGAGGAATCTTTCTTTCCCTAGACCGCCAAACAGCGCTCCAAGGAAAACACTTCGCCTCGCTTGAGCAGAATGTAAACGCCGATCAAGAGCCGACGCGCCAGAGCCATCCGGACTTTGTTCTTGTGCATTCGTCGCAACAGAGGCTTCGCCCACGCTTGAGCGAGTCGGTTAGTCTTGAGGAGACGGACCGCCCACTCCCCTAAAATCCACCTCAACTCTCGATTCCCTCGCTTCGTTAATCGCCCGTGATGCTTCGTATCGGCCGATTGAGATACTCGAGGAACCAGGCCCGCATACGCCGCCACCGCCTTGGCATTGGCAAAACGATTCACATCCCCCAACTCATACACTAACGTGGCCGCCGTTTGCGGACCCACTCCCGGCAATGCCGTCCGAACGTTTCGGAGCTTCTCCTCTGCCGCTCTCTTGCGAATCTGTTCACTCAAGTGTTCGATCGTCTGTTGAATCGATTCCAAACTCGAAAGGAGAGACGAAAAACAGACGTTCAACTCCTCGGTCGGAAACAAAAGCCTCTTCAACTGTTCCATACTCCTCGTCCCATACAACACCACCCGGGCCGGCAGCTTGTAGGCGTTCAAAAACGCTCGCAACTGACTCGTGATCTGTTTGCGAACCTTCACCAGGTGATGCCGCACCCGCAGAATCTTGCGAACCCCATATTCTTCCTCGGTCGGGTAGTACGTGGTTCCATAGGCGTCGATGTCTCCCAAGTACAATCGCCTCGCCAATTCTCTTGCGTCCCGACGATCCGTCTTCTTCCCCAGCATCTGAAGATTCAGTTTCACCGGATCCGCCACCACGATGCCCAGACCGGTTTCGTGACACGCGTTCACAAACCAGCGGTTCACCCCTACCGCCTCCACAACCAATCGACCTCCCTCTCGCCACGTCGTCAAACGTTCCACGACGATCCTTCCTTCCTCTCGCGTCTCGATCGATTCTCGAAATTCCTCGATCACCTCACCTCGCTCATCCAACACGCAGACTTGGATCACAGACTTGTGCAGATCGATCCCAATAGAGTATTTTGCTTGCATCGTCAGCTCCTTGAAAAGTTGGTTCAGACCAAACTACGTGCTCTGAGGATAACACCTCAGAGCACGGGCTGACGTCCGCTATACCGTCCTATTGAGCAAAAGTTACTATTGAGCTTATGATAACATCAGGTCATCATCGGTAGAACCACCATCAATATCGATGAGCCTGTGTTGCGCGATGTCCGCCGGCTTCAGGAAATCACCAACGTGGCCTACGAACCCAAAGATCCCGAGATCGTTCAAAACATCAAGGATACGCTCGCCTCTTTCCTTCGGCTTTTGAAGCCGTCCGGGATCGACTTTGAAATCTAGGAAACGAGAGGTAATCGCGAAATGACGATTACTTAATTTAACGCGTCTATGCACAATTTCATCAGCCTTGGAGTGATGCTCTCCTCCTTTATTGGTGTGACCGCCCTAGGCGTGACATTGGATTGGGGGGAAGTGCCGAATCACTGTGCCGGAGTGAAGGATCGTAAGATCGTGACCGTTGATCACGGCGAGAAGGGAAAGGCCTTTATCGAATGCCAAGATGAAGAACAGGACGGAAAAGAAATCTGGAAAAATGAGAAAGGGAAAGTAACGAGGGAGGCCAATTACAATAATGGAACACTTCAATATCGTCGTGACTGGTATGATGACGGAACACCTCAGGGATATATTTATCAGGGACCCAAGGTTGTTTTCGAATACAGTATACAGTGGGACGAATCTGGAAACGTCCAATATGAAGAGGGAGGTCCCCCTCCTTCTTCCATCACATTTCCATCCGATATTCGCAAACTACTTCCGAAGAAAGACCTTATCCCGCCCGATATCATTAAAAAGGGCAGCGCCTATATCGCTGGCGAGGTCGGACAAGAATATTTTGAGAACAACTACAAATTTGTTCGCCCGAAGTCCTCGTACAACAAATGGCATGTTAATCCCGACTACGAACTTACTTATGATTACGTGCCACTTTCCAGGGTCGATCCTGGCCGCTTGATCACGGTATCTGTAAGCGGGAATGAAGGTTCACAGCAAAAGGGTTTTGTCGCGGTTATAAAATCGTCTCCGGCGTCCGAAAAGCGAGTGATCATCGAACCAAAGATCACACGGCAGCAGGCTCTTCACATCATTTCAAAATTGAAACTTCCCAAGTTTGAAAAGACCTATGCCAATCTCAAATTAGACTCCGAGCTTTGGATTCCAGGGAATCGGGGGAATGCCGAGGGCTGGACGTGGATGCTTTATTATGATGATCCTGATTTTGGATGGACTGACACACCTATAGGATTTGTCACTATCGATGCAACCACAGGGAAGGTTCTCGATCAGCGCGGTTTATAGTTTTGAGCTTGCCCGCTTCGACGTAGAAGATTCTACGTGCGGGTTTTGAGAGCCCCCCTTGTATTGCTTGCGCCCGCGTGGTATTTAATAAGTATGAACTCAAATACCAAATCGAGCATCACTCTGCCCCCCGAGGAGCTCCGTATGGTCAAGGATCTTCAGTCCAAGCTGGCTCTCAAAACCAAAGTCGAGGTCGTCCGCCGTGGTCTTCGCCTCTTGAAGGACACGGTGGATCGAAATGAACTGCGCCGGGCTTTCCGTGAGGCTTCCAAGTCGACCCGGCGAACGCTTTCCGTGGAACTCGAAGAACTCGATTCTATCACCGCAGAGAACCTTGAAGACGAATGACCGTTGAACACGGCGTCCTTTATCTCGCAGATCTGAATCCGAGAACCGGAACCGAAGCCGGTAAAGTGCGGCCGGTCTTGGTGATACAGACAGACTTGTTGAATACGGCCGAACATCCGTCAACCTGGATACTGCCATGTACAACCCGTCTGACCGGTGCGAACGTTTTGCGGGTGTCGCTCCCCAAGGGAATCGCCGGAAATGCCGTGGAGTGTGAAGTCATGATCGATCAGAGCCGATCGATCGATAATCGGAGGTTTCGAAAGAAACTAAAACCAGTCCCCAAGCCGATCCTCTCCGAGATCAAACAAAAACTGAGACTGTTGGGAGATTTGTAGGCTGCCCAATGACCCGAATCCTGATCGACGGATACAACCTGCTCGCCGTCACAGGGCATCCGGATCGAGAAGCCCTGATTCGCTCACTCGTTGAATACAGAACCGTAAAGGGGCATCAGATCACGATTGTCTTTGACGGCACTCACGGCGGCACCGGCCACGGCGACCATTTCCAGACGGGCGGAATCGAAGTGATTTTTTCACCTCTTACCGTATCGGCCGACGATACGATCGAGAAAATGTTGGAGAAGCCGGACGCGTCCAATTGGATCGTTGTCAGCTCGGATCGGCGAATTCAGTCGGCTGCGGACCGCGCTCATGCATCGCCCATCTCTTTGCAAGAATTCGCTGGCAAGTTGAGACAGGGTTCCTCCCCCGCTTCCTCAACCGTACCTCCCTGGCTCGAGGGAAGAACGGACGAGGGACCAAGGAACGAAAACAAAGGCGCCTCGTCCCGGCTTTCCAAGATATGCTGTATCAAAATTTTCTTGGATCCCTTACCGCCACGTGAGTCTGTAAGCACTGGTCGGATCTACGCTCATTAACGCAATTCGACTTGCCAACGTTTGGATTCAGCCGTCATGACGGTATGAGACCCCACGTATACCAGAAGGTCTACCCCTCCCGCTTTCAGGCTTTGCTCGGCCTCTTTCGTTCGTGCGTCGATCCCTCCCAACCCCCGGGCTTCATCCTTCCGTACAACCCTCCCATTCTTGAAATTTCCTTCATGCCCCGAGTGAGCCTCGGCTCTCTCTATCCTCCCCTATTTCCCGCTTCTCCATCCTCGTTCGTCTCCCTTTTCACATCGGTCGCGTCTATATTCCCTCCCAACCCCCGGGCTTCATCCTTCCGTACAACCCTCCCATTCTTGAAATTTCCTTTTAGGCGGCGTACTTCAGCCGAGAGTGGGGGCATCCGGTCGCTTTAGTGAAAGGACTTCGCGTGGGACAGATGCTGGAAGCCGCGCACGAAAGAAAAATGGAGCTTCTGTACAGCATCGGCGGCAATCTCTTCGAGACGATGCCGGATCCTACGTACATGCGCGAAGCGATGGAGCGCGTTCCGTTGCGCGTTCATCAGGACATTGTGTTCAACCGATCCACCGTCCTGGAAGGGGAAGAAGTCATCGTTTTACCCGCCCAGACACGCTACGAGCAGCGCGGCGGGGGAAC
>DATDPG010000011.1 GCA_035292885.1 Bdellovibrionota bacterium
AGGCCGGGACGGTTTTTGCGAGGTGGCGGTTCAAAAAGCATGACAGACCGACCGAAGGGCGGGCTGGCAGACTTTTTGACATCAATCATTCATCCAATTCGCTTGAAAAAAGGTTCGGATCTCGTCTAATAGCCCCGACCAATTTGCGGTTTTTTCGGCGCGCGCGAGGATTCCCCAGCGTTTTTCATAATCAAACCGGAGCCTTTTGGCGCCCAGCCGAAGGTTCGACCCGATTTTTTTGAGGAATTCCTTCCTTTCGGCCAGATCATCGCTCGTCGCGACGGCCCCCGCGCGGTGAGCCGCGATGAGGAAATTTTTGGTTTGTTCGAGCCAGCCCATTCGAGTCTGTTCCAAATTGCGAAGACGCTCTTCGAGACGGAGTTTCTCGTTGAGGAGCAATTCTTTCTTGGAGAGGTATTCAGTCTTTTCAATCGTCTCGTCGAGATGGGCGTCGAGCAAGCGATCCAGTTTCTTTAAAATATCGCCGATAGTTTCTCTCGTTTCTGCTTTCAGTTTTTCGATGGGCTGGCTCGAAGCTTCCTGTTCCTTGGCCAACGCCGCGAGCATTTTCTGAAACGTGTCATCCGGCAGTGCCACAGCCGCGATGGCGGATTGGATCGGATCGGCAAAACTCTCTTCCCGGAGATACGGCTCGGTACATCGTCCCCGTTTTCGACTACAGCGATAATAGCGATGGCCTCTCTGTCTTTCCGCTGTGATGCCGCCATCGCAAGTGACGCATTTGGCGAGGCCAAGGAGCGGGAAAAAATGTTAAGGAAGAAGATCTTCGTGCGTACGACTTTCTCATGAATCTGTTGAATCTGCGTAGGCCTGGAGAGGGCTATGAAGCCTTGGAACCTTACAGCAGAGAGACGTACGAAACCATTATGGCGCAAGCAACATCCGCTTGCGAATAGTCGTCTATACGTGAGCCGCCCTCTCCTTCCATGGTCACAGTTCGTTGCCTTGCTTTTGACTCCGGGATCAGTCGGCGTGAAGGCTCAGGCGTAGCTTAAGAGGCGCAAGAATTCTTTCGACCGTTTTGACAGTTGGATTTGAGCCTTCTCGCACGGCACGCACAAGGTTCGGCTGATCGATTCCCTTCAGCCATCGCGCGTATTTGCGGGTACCTACGGCGCGGATCACGTCTCCAAGCGCAACCTTCAATTCGAGTCCCTCTTCCATAGCGGCGAGAAGATATTCCCGGGCGAAGTCCGGGTTGCGGAGCTCCTTATCCCGAATCTTTGACCACGGTTCAATGCGTCCACCGTTCTTTCGCTTTGCTCGTTTCATACTCACTCCAAATCTTTTTTGCCCTCTTTATATCCGAGTCCTGCGTTCTCTTCGATCCACCCGACAGCAGAAGAAGGATTTTCGTGGCGTCCAGGCCGAAGTAGATCCGCCATCCCGCTCCCAAATGGATTCGCGCTTCCCACACACCCTCGCCCAGGTTCTTGGTATCGCCAAATCCGCCCCGTTCCAGCAATCGGATCCGGGCCTGAATCCTCGCCCGTACCCGTATGTCCTCAAGGTTCTCGTACCATTCCTTAAACGGACGCCTCCCGGTTTAGACCGACAGGCATAGCCAACTCCAAAACGATATCATATATGACATCGGACTTGCAACCGTCCCGTCGCGATAGTCAACTACGTTGTTTTCTACAGGATTCTGCATGTTACACGGACGCCCGTGGAAGCGAAAATTCGGCACCCGCCAAACCCTCCTATCGAATCAACCGTTCATATTGGGTGACGAAAGTTGCTGGTCCACGGAGCTGCTTTCCACGGGCCGATTGAAGTGGCTCGCCCTCGTTTGCCCGCATGCAAACGAGCGCGAACACTCGGCTGTTCGGACTTGGACGAGTTGCAAAGGAAACGGAACCCACGTTGTTGGAAGTGGGGTCTCCAGCCCGGCCCAATCGGGACCGCTCCCGTCCTCAGAGCCTGCGCACTCCCACGAGGAATCAAACTGCAGCCCCATTTCTTCTCGATTGCGCATTTTTTTCACACTCGAACTCAGCTCCTGACCAGTAACTAAAGGATCCAAAAGGCTTTTATTGCGCGTGGACTATGGCAAGATCCTTGCTGTATAGAAGCCCGTTTATGTCCGCCCGCCGTTCAATTGTAGTATTCGGATTTCTTTGTTTTTGCTTGGCCTGTAGCTCCAGCGAAGATTCCGATCCACCCCCGACCCCCACCCCGACCCCCACTCCCACCCTGACACCAACGTACACGGTCGGCGGGACGGTGAGCGGTCTCAACGGTACGTTGATTCTTCGAAACAACGGGGTGGACGATCTGACGATTTCCGCCGATGGCGCGTTCACGTTCGCCATGCCCCTTGCCACAGCGGCCACATATGCCGTGACAAAGGTGACGACTCCCTCCAACCAGAATTGCGCCGTGGCCAACGGTTCGGGGACGATTTCCGAAGCCAACGTAAGCAATGTTTCGATCACCTGCGCGAACAAGGCTTGGACACATCCCTCGAGTATTTCCGACAACATCAGCCAGGATGGACAGCACGCATCCGCTCCTCAAGTCGCCATGGACAACAACGGAAATGCCATCATCACCTGGTACCAGTCCAATGGAACCCACTACCAAATCTTTAAGAGTGAGTATCGTTCGGGAAGTTGGACACACCCCTCGAGCCTTTCCGACAACATCAGCCCGGATGGAGCGCAAGCAGGCGATCCTCAAGTCGCCATGGACAACAACGGAAACGCGATCATCATCTGGTACCAGTCCGACGGAAGCAGCAACCAAATCTTTAAGAGCGAATATCGTTCGGGAAGTTGGACACACCCCTCGAGCCTTTCCGACAACATCAGCCCGGATGGACAGGACGCAGACGGCCCTCAAGTCGCGATGGATAACAACGGAAACGCCATCATCACCTGGCTCCAGTCCGACGGAACCAACATCCAAATCTTTAAAAGCGAGTATCGTTCGGGAAGCTGGACACACCCCTCGAGCCTTTCCGACAACATCAGCCCGGATGGACAGATCGCACTGCTTCATCAAGTCGCCATGGACGACAACGGAAACGCCATCATCACCTGGTACCAGTCCGACGGAACCAACGACCAAATCTTTAAGAGCGAGTATCGTTCGGGAAGTTGGACTCACCCCTCGAGCCTTTCCGACAACATCAGCCCTGATGGAGAGGTCGCCGTCGATTCTCAAGTCGCCATGGACAACAACGGAAATGCCATCATCACCTGGTATCAGTCCGACGGAACCAACAGCCAAATCTTTAAG
This sequence comes from Bdellovibrionota bacterium, assembly GCA_035292885.1. Classification (NCBI taxonomy): domain Bacteria; kingdom Pseudomonadati; phylum Bdellovibrionota; species Bdellovibrionota bacterium. The sequence continues at coordinate 3,265 of DATDPG010000011.1, forward strand.
AGCGAGTATCGTTCGGGAAGCTGGACACACCCCTCGAGCCTTTCCGACAACATCAGCCCGGATGGACAGAACGCAGCCCGTCCTCAAGTCGCCATGGACGACAACGGAAACGCCATCATCACCTGGCTCCAATCCAACATCAGCCAAATCTTTAAGAGTGAGTATCGTTCGGGAAGCTGGACACACCCCTCGAGCCTTTCCGACAACATCAGCCCGGATGGACAGAGCGCCATCGATCCGCAAGTCGTCATGGACAACAACGGCAATGCCATCATCACCTGGTACGAGTCCGACGGACTCAAGGACCAAATCTTTAAGAGCGAGTATCGATCGGGAAGTTGGACACACCCCTTCAACAATTCCGACAACATCAGCCGTGATTTAGAGCACGCAAACGCTCCTCAAGTCGCCATGGACAACAACGGCAATGCCATCATCACCTGGTACCAGTCCAACGGATTCAACAACCAAATCTTTAAGAGCGAGTACAGATAGCACGTCCCCCCAACATTATCAGGGGGATGGCGGTTGCAACATTGCGTGAATGAAAAAAGTAAACGAGCAACTGATCGGACTCTATTTTCGAACTGAGCCGAGCCCTTTTTCAAAACGTGCGAGTCCCTCGTCCAGTTCGGTAATCGACGCGCTGAACGACAGCCGTAAGAAGCCGGGGCTCCCGAAATCCGAGCCGGGGACCACGGCAAGGCCATATTTGTCCAACAGGTAGGCTGCCAACTTATCATCCGAATCGATCGATTCGGAATTCAGATATTTCGCAATGTTGGGGAAAAAATAGAATGCTCCGTCCGGTTTTTCGCACGTGACGTCGGGGATGGAACAAAGCCGTTCGTAAATATGATTGCGTCGGTGTTCGAATTCTTCTTTCATCTGACCTACGTCGGCTTGCTCCCCGGAAATCGCTTCCAGTGCGGCCCACTGGGCGATGGACGATGCCCCGGACGTGGACTGCGACTGGACATTTTCGAGGGCCGAAATCAGTTTCTTATCGCCCAAAGCATACCCAATACGCCAGCCGGTCATCGCGTATGTTTTGGATACGCCGCTGACGATCACCAACTGTTCTTTCGGAAGCTCCGGGATCATTCCGATCGAAACAAATGCTTTGCCGTCAAAAACGAGCTGGCCGTAAATGTCGTCTGTCACCACCGCCAGATCAGGCCATTTTTTCGCGAGGCGCACGATATCCTCCAGGAGTGCTCGCGAATATGTCACGCCGGTCGGATTCGACGGGCTGTTCAAAAAAAGAATCCGCGTTCTCTTATTGATCAGCTGTTCCATCGCCGAAATGCGCGGGGCAAAATGCTCCTTCTCATCCGTTCGGAGAACTCGCGCGGTACCCCCTGCGAGTTCAACCATGTCTACGTAGGAGACCCAATACGGCGCGACAACGACGGCTTCGGAACCTTCATCCAGGAGCGCGCAACAAAGATTGAATAGAGACTGTTTGGCGCCCACGGAAACGATACTCTCCGAAGCCTCGTATTGGCGCCCATATTCTCGACTGACGGTCTTTGCGATCGCTTTCTTGAGTTCCGGAATGCCGCCGGTCGGCGTGTATCGGGTTTCCCGACGCGCAATCGCTTTCACGGCCGCTGAGCAAATTCGATCCGGAGTCGGGAAATCGGGCTCGCCGATGGTCAAATTAACGATCGATTTCCCTTCCGCCTTCAGAGCCTTCGCACGCTGATTGAGCGCTAGCGTCGGCGAGGGGCGCAACCGTTCAACGCGTTGACTAAGTTTCATATTTCTTCTTCACGCGATCCACGACCTGGCGCGGAACCATTTGGCTGATATCGCCGCCCAATCGTGAAATCTCCTTTATGACGGTGGAGCTCAAGTAGGAGAATTTCCCTTCGGTCATCATGAAAAACGTTTCGACGTCGGATTCCAAGGTCTTGTTACCGAGCGCCATTTGATACTCGTATTCGAAATCGGAAACCGTGCGGATTCCCCTCAAAAGCACGTGAACCTTCTTCCTGCGGGCATATTGAACCAGCAATCCGCTGAACTGATCTACTTCCACTTTCCGGTTTCCACGGAAAATCTCTTTCACGATTTCGAGCCGCTCCGCCGGACTGAACATCGCCGTCTTCGGCGAATCGCCGGCGACGGCGACGATGACTTTGGCAAAAACCTTCGTTGCGCGTTCGACGATGTTCAGATGTCCCAGCGTAAAAGGATCGAAAAAGCCGGGATAAATCACCGCATTTTCACTCATCGCCGCTTCCTCGCGTTCTCATTCCCGGGGGCAGGCGCCGCAAAAACCAAAGTTCGGCATCTCCGATCCGGTGGCGCCGGTCGATGGCGTAATGAGAAACCTTAATCGGATGGGAACGACGGTCGCGTTCCACAATGACGAGTGCGTTGGGCACTAGCAGCGTCTTGCTGGCCAAGCGCGGCAAGACCTTGGTCACGATGTCCGATTTGTACGGGGGATCGAAGAAAACCAAATCGAAGGGACCTTTCAGTTTACCCAAGGCGTACGGTAGTTCTCCACGCACCACGGTGCTGCGCTCTCCAACTCCCAACGATTCGATATTCCGTTCGATCAATTTAATGACTTGTGGATCGGCATCCAGGAACGTTGCCGCGCGAGCCCCTCGACTGAGCGACTCCAGTCCAAACGCCCCCGTCCCGGCACAGAGATCCAGGATTCTCATTCCTTGAATGTGTCGCGCGAGAATATCGAAGAGCGATTCCCTCACTCGATCGGCCGTGGGCCGAAGGTCGAGGCGTCCGGGGCCTTCGATTTCTCGGCCCCGGAATTCACCTGCAATGATACGAAGTCGAGACGACCCTGCCATACGTAGTGTCGGTACCTTACACGAAGATCCGCGGGACGGTAAATTTCCGGGCCGGTGCCTTAGGGCGCTCCATGTTTCCGGCGATACCACCATTCAAAACCGCTCACGCAAACCAGAATTCCCAAGATCCAGACCTGATCCCAAAGCGGAATTTCCACCTGGCCGACCACGTGATATGTCGCTTTATCAACCAAAGGCCGGAGTAGATCGGGGCCGACATCCGACAGCGGAACGGCGCGGCCGTGGGTGGATGCCGCCAGTTTTTGAAGCATCGCCTCGTCTACACCTCTACGGTCAAATTCTCGGCTGCGCGGGCCGACGGCAAAATTCTCTGCCGTGCGGTATCCGCTACCGCGCTCCGGCAGTTCCGCAAGCAGTTCCAAAAGACCCGGAGCTTCAGGCAGGACCGAAAAGTGCGCTTCGCCCTCGGAATCCGTGCGTCCTATGGAAAGTTTTTGCGAACGTTCGCCGTTCGCCGCCATCCTTTCGACGACCGGCTTCGTGTTCACCATCGCTTCGTAACGGTCATCCAGGACTTTAAGACGAAACTTTGCCTCTCTCCCTTCCTGAAGCGGTTCATCGATCGAGATCTTAAGATGACTGAACGAAGGATCTCGGACCAACCAACGGTACAAACCGTCCCACACCGCTCGATAAAGCCGCGGTCCGTCTGAGTCCTCGGCAAACGCCCAACGCCAAAGGGAGTCGACCAAAAGAGCGGCCGCTCTTCCCTGAGCGACTTCGCGTACCGCGAGAATGGGGGCCGGCTTGCCCGCTGTTTTCTCGCTCGGATGGCCGAATAACGCCACGCCGTTTTCCTGCAGCTCGCCCACACGATGAAACCCGATTAAAGAAGGCAGCGCCTTGAGATCCGACGGATGAATCTTCCCGGCCGACAACGGATGATGATTCGCTTGCGGAGTGAGAATCGGCTGAAACGGCGTAACTGAAATCTCCATGGTATCGTCTCGGATACGAACGGGAAGAATTTCATCGATCGGAGTTCCTCGGTACCCCCCCTGCCCAAAGGAGAGATCGCCCCCGATCATGACGAACGCCCCACCCTTCTCGACATAATTCCTTAGATTTGCCAGGTAAAAACTCGAGAAATACGTCTTGAAATCGAAATTCTGGAAGATCACCAAATCAAAACGTTCCAATTCCTTTGTAAAGAGATCCTGATACGGAAACGGGATCAGACTCAAAGCGTTTTGGTCGGCCCCCGGATTGTTGGTCGGCGACCGTAAGATGAAAAACGAGATGAGGTCGATATTGGAATTTTCCTTTAGGTAGGCGCGCAGGAACCGCTCATCCCACGTGGGTCTTCCCGCGACATGAAGAACTCGGACACGGTCCCGGAGGACATTTAAGACAACCCCCTTTCGGTTGTTTTCGTACGTAATTTCATTTGGAATCTGCTGGATCTCGATCGTGATACCGACGGAACCTAACTCATTCGGAGAGAAAGAGAGCGGGATCGTCGCCTGATTTCCGTCCCATTGCCTCGATTCGATCTGCATCTCGGAAAGAATTCGTCCGCGAGAAACGGCGCGAAGCTGGATCGACCCCTCCGAGACGCCGATCCGTTCTATATCCACTTCAAGCGAAAGTCGGGTTTGATAATAGGCGACCTGCGGCGTTCGGACATCCACAATGGCCAGGTCGCGCAGTCCTTCGGGCTGCGAGGGATAAACCGTCAGGATCGGAATACCGGACTGGGCCTTCGGCTCCGTTTCCCGAGGTGAATCCGACGTGTCTACGCCGTCCGAGACCAGAACCAGCCCGGCCCACTGATCCGGACTGCGGGGAATGGAGACCATTTTTGAAATCGCGGAGACGGTTCCGTCCGGTTTGGATATGGAACGAAGGGATTCCAGTGTCGACGAGCCGGCTTCATCCGAAAAACTGTAAAATTGAAGATCAAAATCCCTCTGAAATTGGTCCCAAAGTTCTCGCCTGGAGAGAAGAATCCGCACTTCGTCCCAGCGGGTTTTCCCCCCGCTTGCGGGGAGCGACATGCTCAAGGATCGGTCGACGAAGACGGCCACCGATTTCCGATCCATCTCCCGCCTCATCTTCACCCAAGAGGGTTTAAGGCAGAGAATTAAAACAAGAAGCCACATGACGATCCGTAGCCCCAACACCCGTATTCGCGTCGAGCGATCCTGAATCCCAAAGGTGACGTACACAATCGCCAGAACAGAGAGCAGCGCCAAGAGGATCACCCAAGCCGTGGAGTGGCTGTGTCCGAACGTCAACATTAACCGCGCCGCTCCAAGATAAAAGGAAGGTGAATCTGGTCCTGTTTGTAATCCAGCGTCAGAGCATAAAAGAGAACATTGATTGCAAACCGCAGAACCATCGTTCGATCGAAGTCATCCGAATCGGCGTGAATAAAGCGACCGGCGGCGTCCTGAGCCAGCGCTCCGGTCGTGTCGCCCGGCGTGTAAAGAATGACCGTGCGCCGGTCGAGATCGATGCCGAGGGTCTGATCCTCCTCCGATCGTCGTCCCCAAGCCCGATCCAAGAGATAGAACGAACGATACACGGCGTGCTCTTTCGGAAGCGCCTGAAGCGATTTCCCGGGAAAGAGAGCTCCGATCAGGGATATTACGGAACTTTCGTAAGAGGTACCGCGGCGGCCCAGGGCGTTGTCGATCCAAAGAAAGCCGCCCGAGGAAAGGTGGTGCCGCAATCGAATCAATTCCGCTTCCGAAGGAAGGGAAAATTCGCGATCTCCTGTCCAATAGAGGAACGGGTAGTCAAATAACCGGCTGTCGGAGAGTTTTATACCTGCCATTTTGGGTTTGGTTTTCACGTTGGTCATGTCGCCGATCCGCTGAAAAAGATATTCGAGAGGTTGTACATAGGGCAGGTTGTTCCCTCCGGAATATTCGACCCGGGCGATCTCGGTAGTCGACTCCTCTCCGAGCGATTGGGCAGACGTGTTCAGGCCCAAGAGCACGAAAACGAATACTCCAGCCGCGCGAGCCAATCGGCGCCGTCGAAAGCGGGCCGGCAGGCGCCCGGCGATCAAAGACTCCGCGAAAAGAATAAAAAAGGCGGCCAGCGCCATTTTTCCGGTCCATTCCTCTCGGGCCACATTTTGTGACACGCCGGCCTGGGCGAAACCCGAGACATCCGTTAACCACGTTATCGGTTCAGGTTTCAGGGCGGATTCAACGTCTTCCCTGCGAATCGTGGATAAATCAAACTCGGAAGCATCGGCCTCCGTGACAACCCAGATCGACTTTTGGATTCTGTTTTGGCGATACTGGAGCCGCCACAACCCAGGTTCATGGGGAAGACGCCACCCTTCTGCAAAAATGCGACCGGACTTTTCGGATTTCCCGTCGGCGGTCTGAATCCCGAACGGCTCGGCATTCTCAAGGCCAAGATCGGCCGCCTTTATCAGGCTCCCTCCCGGCTGAACCGAAGGAGTTTTTCGTTCACGCGTATGAGAATGGGACACAAGAAACGTCAAATAGCGAAGTAGCGTCGGGTAGGCCGGAGCGACCACGGCGTCATTCCAAGCTCTCCCCCACGTGCTCGTCCAAAGCCCGACGGTTCCCTCACCTCGTTTTTGCACCACTAACGCAGGGAAACCCTCTTGAAATTGAAGGAGCGTGTCGGCCGCGGGTGCGGCGTCCATCAATAGAATACGTTCGAATTTGGCCTTCCCGAAAAGCGGTTCCCAATTTTCGGCCAAGAAACCCAACGAACTATTTGCGGCCGGCTTTTTGAGACGGAACGGTTGATTGGCATCGGCCGTTCGAATGACTCTTGGATTCGAAGGAAAAAGAGGGGAAAGCGTTCGCAGACGATTTTCATCTTGAAAAGAATCTCCGACGCCGATCAATAGACCTCCTCCATCCGTTACAAATCGTGCCAGATCGCTGACCTGTTCCGGTAACAAATGGGCCGCGTCCGCCAGGAACACGACGTCGGTCTTGGACAGATCCGGGCGCACCCATTGATCGGGGGTTCGTTCCGTCACCTGATAGGCCCCCTCGCCCCCTCCCTTTGGATCGAGCGCCGAACGCAAGAAATAGGCGGCGTCCTCCCTCGGTTCCGGGCGAGGACTGCCGTTCACAAGTAAAACCCGCAGGCGGGCGGGCGCAGAAGCGACAAAGTACGCCACGTTGTCCACTTCCAAAGCGTCGCGTTCCAAGCGGATCCGTCCGGCGACGTCGCCTCCCATTACCTCAACTAGAAAATTAGATTTACGTTCGTTACCCTCTGAAATAACAATGAATTGTTTGTTTTTTTCTTGCCATTCGGAATCCTTCAAGACATCCAAATGGGCCAGAAGATTTTCATCTCCGGTGGCGCCGAATCGAGCGGTGATGTTCAACGTCAATTCGGTGTCAAAAAACGCATTGGTGGACGCCGCCGAACGAACCGTATGATTTTGAAGCGGGAGTCCTCTACGCACGTCCACAATGAATAAAGGGTCGGTCGATTTACGCCCGCCCCCCAAGGATTTCCAAGCCTGTGCGCAGCCGTCCGTCAGAATCCATATTTCCCCCTCCCGCACATTCTTCGACCTTTCCGACGCAATCTGCCCCAAACGCGGCGGAATGAGACCCGCTTCGTAACCGATTCCCAGCGTTTTCAATTCTTCCAGGAGGCGCGTTCGATCGTTCGTCCATCCTAGAGGAGAACGCTCGACTTCAACAACCGGGATGAGCATCGCCCTATCTTGGGGCCCGATCGATTGAACGATTTGCTCGGCAGCCGTCTTGGCCCGCGCGAAAAAGGATTCTCCATCATCCACAGCCGTCATGCTGAGGCTGTTGTCGATCAAAATGGCGATCTCCCGCCCCGTTGGAGCGGTTGTCACCGGTTTCCCGCTCGAAATGAGGGGCCGAGCAACCGCGAGCGTGATCAAAACAATAAACGCCGTGCGAAGAAGAAGGAGGAGAAGTTCCCGGAAGCGGCTGCGGCTTCGTCGGGATTCGATGGCTTTGCGAAGGAGTTCAATCGTCGGCAGCCAGATATCCTTTTCCGGCCGCCGCCCGAAGAGGTGCAGAACGATCGGAATCGCGACCGCCAAAAGGCCCAACAAGAAGAATGGATGAACCCAGGTCACGACGCCAACGACGCAAGGATCTGGGCGATAGGCTCGTTCGTTCGCACCGTCCGGTATTTGATTTGGTGTTCGAGCGCCGTGTCGCGGATTTCACCGACCCACCGTTCGACCTCCCGTTGATAACTCCGTTTCACCTGCCGAGCGTCTGTTTCGATGTCCGGCTCACCCTCCAATCCCCGGAATCGGGACCAATCTGAAAACGGAAATTCCAATTCGGCCGGATCGAGAATCTGAATCCAATAAACGTCATGCTGTCCCACACGATAAATCTTGGCCATTTGAGATATGCGGTCCACCGACGTCAGAAAGTCCGAAATGGCGATGACCATTCCTTTCTTATGAATTCGCTCGCGCAGCATTCCCAACGCTTCCACCAATCCAAATCGGCCGGAGGGCGTGGAATCCTCGAGAATCTCGCTCAGAACCTGAAAATGCGGCATTCGACCCCGGGGCGGGAGGTATAAAGGCTCCCCTTCGCCGAAACGCATCAGAGCGACCAAATCTTGTTGCTGGATGAAAAGATACGCCAGCGTTGCGGCCAGAACGACGGCGTAATTGAACTTGGTGTACCCGATCGATCCGAAATTCATAGAAGCGGAAGCATCGAGCGCCAGATATGCGCGGAGATTCGTCTCCTCTTCGAACCGCTTCAGGTAAAACTTGTCGGCGCGAGCGTACACCTTCCAATCCACGTGGCGCAGATCATCCCCTGGAGAATAGAGTTTATGTTCGGCAAATTCGATCGAGCTTCCAAACAGACCGGAACGGTGGAGACCGCTCAGCGTCCCTTCCACGGCGCGACGGGCAAAAAATTGAAGAGAAGTCGCATCGGACACCGCTTCCGGAATGGAGGGGAGGGAAAACTCAACCGGTGCCTTGGGCATCCACCAACTGCTGGATCACGTGTTCTCTCGTGATCCCCTCGGCCTCCGCTTTAAAATTAAGAATCATACGATGCTTGAGGACGGGAATGGCGAGTTCCCGAATGTCCTCGACGGAAGCGGCATACCTCCCCTCCAGAATTGCGCGCGTCTTGGCGCCTAGAACCAGGGCTTGTGAGGCCCGCGGTCCCGCGCCCCATTGTACGCTGTTCCGGACGAATTCCGGTCCGGTGGGTGAAGGCCGAGTCGAACGGGCCAGCCGAACGGCATATTGCGCAACCGCTTCGGCGACCGGAACGCGCAATACCAATTCCTGAAGGGCGAGAATTTCCTCACCGGAGAGTACGCGGGACAGATGATGCTGCATCGGCGACGTCGTCCGAAGCGCAATCTCGACTTCCTGTTTTTCTTCCGGGTAATCGATGTTCACTTCCATCATAAACCGGTCGAGCTGGGCCTCCGGCAATGGATAGGTCCCCTCCTGCTCGATGGGGTTTTGCGTCGCAAAGACGAGAAAAGGAGGACTCAACGGGTATGTCTGGCCCGCGGCGGTGACGCGGTATTCCTGCATCGCCTGAAGCAGCGCCGCTTGGGTCTTCGGCGGAGTGCGATTGATTTCGTCCGCCAACAAGAGGTTTGTGAAGACCGGCCCGCGGACAAAACGAAACACCCGTTTTCCCGTCGTGCGATCCTCCTCCAAGATTTCCGTGCCTGTGATGTCCGATGGCATTAAATCCGGCGTGAACTGAATCCGGTTGAAATTCAAATGCAGAACTTGCGCGAGCGTCGAGATCAGCAGCGTTTTCGCCAGTCCCGGCACGCCGACAAAAAGGCAATGCCCCTTTGAGAACAAAGAAATGAGGAGATGATCGATGACTCGATCCTGTCCCACGATCACTTTTTGAATTTCACCCTGGATTTGACGCCGGGCCTCGGCCAAACGACGAACCGCTCCTAGATCATCCTGTCCCGGCATAGCAACGGCCGCAAGAGCGTCGCTCATGCGCGTATTCTTTCACACCGTCTTCGGGAGCGCAACGCAACCGCGCGTCCCCCTCTTCCGGCTTTCTTATTTGACCGGGACACGGAGAGCCTTCCGAGCGTTTTTCTCCCGCGCAACCTTCACCGAGTCGTTACGCGTTTCGTAAATTTTCTGCAATCCGAGGTGAATTTCGGGGTCAAACGGGTTGAGGGCGTTCGCCGACAAAAAGTCTGCTTCGGCTTTCTCCATTTCTTTCCGAGACAGATGAAGCATGGCCCGCCTTGTATACGACGCCGGGTATTCGGGAGTTTCCTCCACAGCTTTGTTCAGAGCCTCCAACGCCCGATTTGAATCGTTCAACGCAAGGGAGGCGAGTGCAATCTTATTGAGAAGGTACGCGGAATGCCGAGGGAGGATTTTGTCCGCCTTTTCGTATTCGGTTCGGGCGGCGATGAGGCGATTGCGTTCCTGCAAAAGGTCGCCGATCCGGATGAATCCCCTGGCCTGATCGTCTTGAACGGCGAGAAGGTCGGCGTGTGCTGTATCTTCCGGCGCGTCCGAGTCCGCGCGCAGCGAAATTTTTTGCGCCTGAGCGTATGGATCCTCGGCCAGCGATTGAGTCTTAAGCCACGCGAGCCACCCGTTGAATAGTTCCGAAAAGTTTTGCCCGTAAATCTGAGAAAAAGCCCGAGGCATCTCGACTCCCGTTCCCAACGTGTTCAGGAGCTGACGAACTCGGTCGATACCGCCTCGTTTCTCAACTAAATAGGAGACCAAGTAAAAGACTTCCGCAAATGCCACTTCCGCGTCTTCCGGCGTTTTTAGCTTTGCGATTGAAGGATGCATTTTTTCAAGCGGAATCAGTGTGCCTTTCCGGAGTCTCTTGAGAAGGAGAGCTTGCGTCTGTTTGGAGAGATTTGACTCTCGTGAAGTCCGCCAGCGGCTTTCCTCGAATTTGGCGATCCCTTCGTGCAGCCAGACGGGGGCCAAGCCGTTGCTGGCGCGATTGATCAAATAATGGGTGTATTCGTGAGCTACGGTGTCGAGCCAGGGATAACCCCGAAGCAGCGCGCGAGGCGTCGCCACGGAAATTCGATTAAACTTGCACAGAGCTATCGTTCCCGAGGTTTCCACCTCCGTCTCCGTCAACGTGGAAATGGCCGTGAAGTCTTTCCACGAAGGATAAAATTCAACCGTCACTTTCTCCCCCGGCAACACCCCCAGGTCGTCGCCGATTCTCATGCGAGCCGATTCCAGCGTGTCCGCCGCATACATCGGCAAAACACGATCTTTCCCGTCGGCGAATCGAAATTCAAAATGTTTCGTCGAGAAGGTCTGAAACGCGCCCGTCCGTTCACGCGTGGTCTGGGCCAGCGCGCGAAGAGACTGAATTTGCTCCGACAGACCTCCCGTGGCTTCTATACCCTGAAGATGCGTCTCCGCTTCCTTGTATTTCTGCTGATAGAAAAGAATTTGAGCTTCCAAGAATCGTCGAAGGGCATGATTCGCAGGGAGATTTTTCGGTACGAGCTCCTGAGCCTGTTTGCTCTTCCCTTGTTCCAGGAGCCGAAAGAAAAGATCGAGCGAGACATTCTCTTTAGCCACGGCTACCGAAGAAATAAAAATGAGCAGGATTGGAAAGATCCGGTTCATTTCGCCAACTCTTGAAAGTAGTCCCGGGTTACATCCTCGTATCCTGCAGGGGGCTTTTGTTTCATGGCGTCCATCACTTTTTTCCGCCAGGCCTGAGTCTCTTCCATTCGAGACGGCTCAGGCAAAAGCATCGGTTCGGTGGAGATCTGTCCGGATCCCTCCCCCATTCCTTCCATTTGCTCCGGCATCGACATCATCATCCCGCCCCCTTGAGATTGAGCTTGCTCCATCTGCTGTTGCAGATCTTCGAGAAAGACAATGGCTTCTCGCTCATGAGGGAGTGCGGGTGAAAGAGTGCCCTCCTGCAAACGTTTTGCCGCCTCATCCATTTGTTGTCCGGCTTGTCCGAGCTTTTCCTGGCTTTCCTGGCCCAAGCTCGGCACTTTTCGCCCCAGCTTTGAAAGAGTTTGTTGAAACCTCCCCGTTCGGCCTCTGAGTTCTTTCTGCTTTTCACCCAACTTTCGAGCGGATTCCATCTCCTCCGCCGTCATCGACTGCTCATTCTGCTTCGAACGCATTTCAGCCAGTTGCTGATGAATATCTCGCGCGGCATCCAAGGCTTCCTGAGAAGGCTGCAATCCCTTAACGATACCGCCGGGCAGCGCCGGGGGAATCGCACGGTCAAAGATTCCCCGGAGCCGTTTTCCCTGTTCGGTCAGACGATCGAGATTCTTTTCGATTTCTGAAATCGCCGGTTCGGCCAAATCGAAGCGGCGCCGATTCACCTCGCGCTCGAGTTCCGTAATTTTTTGCCGGATGCGCGGGATCTGATCCCGGGACATTCCAGCCCAAGGCTCCGTCAACTCTTGCTTCGATTCCCGGTCGGCGATTTCCATTTTCGATTTCAATTGGCGGAGACTCCGCATCAATTCGTCCGGCAGGTTCGGCATCTCCCGCAAGCGCTTTTCCGAACGTCTCTTTTCGAGATCCAATGTTTGGTCGACCAGCTTCTCTTCCGCTTTTCGAAGTTGGCGCAACTCTTCAGTGGCCGCACTGAGTTCTTTGCGCAACTGTTGGTCCGAACCCTGTGCCATGGAACCGAGTCCTTTCTTCCATTGACGGGTCAATTCCCGAAGGCGCTCTAAATATTCGGCCAAGCGTTTCCGGGCCTCATCCATTTTCCCGGCTTGAAGGAGGTCCTGAATTTTCTGAAGCTCGTCGTTCAGCGAGGGTAGATCCTTATCGGAGAGCGCTTCGCGATTGACGAACTCGGGAGCTCCCTTTTCCGCAAGCGCCGCCAAGGATTTCGCCGTTTCTGAAAGAGCTTCGCGGATGGAACGAAGGGCTTCTTCAATTTCGCGTGCATCGCCCTTCTCAAACAGTTTATCCAAACGGGATTCGAGTTCTTGAGTGAGGTCCATCAGGTCTTCGGAAGCCTGCGAACTCTGGCGGGCCCGCTCACCCGTGGCAAAACGATCCAACAACAAAACGACCCGTTCGAGTTCGGCGACCTCCCGATCCAGCTTCGCCGGGAATGCCGCCCGGTGACGCGCCCAAATTTCTGCGGACGGACCCAGCCTGCCGATCACTTCTTCCCGTGCGGAGACAAGCCTCCGGAGAGAGGTGCGGACGTCTTGGACCAGACGCCGAAAGGAGCGATCCTTCTCTTGTTCGGACGCAATCCGGGTCTCCAGTCCCTTGAACTTTTCCAGCCCCTGTTTCCATTGGCCGACCCACGTTTCGGAATATTGTTCCGGAACCGAGCCTTTCGGCTCCAGATCGCCTCCCAAGACCTCCAAGAAAATTTCCAACCATTGACCCGTAGCATTCAGGCGATTTTTTCGAACCTCCTCGGGATTCTTGAAGAGAAGCGACACGGATCTGGATCTCCCCTCCTTGGCGCCCGATACGGCGTCGTTATCCTTGGCCACGAACGTGGCCACGAGACGGTGAATTTGTCGCGGAAGACCGAGACGGGCCAGAGGAAGGCGATAATTGCCCCCCAAGCCGCGGCCATGCACTTCCGGTAACGGGATATCGCGGGAGAAAGATTCGCCTGTCAGTTCCAGGCGTACAGAAGTTAATCCGAAGTCGTCCGTAACCCGGTAACGGAAATCCACTTCCGACGTGAAATCAACCTCTTGATCGCTTTCCGGTTGTTCCAGTGTGACTTTCGGTGGTTCATCCGCCAGGGCTCGTATTTCATGGCCGAGAGGATCCTGACGGTCCACGTCGTTTACATCCTTCCCGCGAAATCCGAGCCGGCCGCTTTCCCGAAGAATCAAGTCGGCATTAAACGTTCGATGCCCGGCATCTCGTGCCGTCACGAATTCGCCTCCGGGAAGAACCATACCGATATTTTTGAGATCCAGATTCGTTTGAAACGTAAGTTCGATTTTGGTTCCGCGAATCGCCTCGATCGCGAGCCCCCCGATCGATCGTCCGACGATGTCCGGCAATTCCGTATACGGGGGGAAACGGTAGTTCGCCGAAAGATTCGCAACCGACATATCCGCGGCATTTTCCAGCCATCCGGGATTCTGAGCGGTTACGTCTTCTTTCCCCATGATGCGGAGGAAAAGTCGATCGGGTTGGCCGAATAAAACAATCCAGGCGGTGATTCCCAAGGACGCCGCAATCCAATTTTTCTTTGTTCGAAAGAGATTTGGCCAACTGAAATACTCATAACATCGAAGACTTAGAATCCGACTATCAAGTGATTGTTCAAGTGCGTCATAGAGAGTTTGTGAATACCCGAAAGAACTCTTCCTCCCTCGCTTGCTCCACTCCGAGACCGTAGTTACGTCCGACTTAAGTTGGGGATACGACCGTTCCAAAAGCCCCACGCTCCCCCTCGTACGTTGCCACTGAATGAGTGCCCGGACAAAAAGCCCTGCGGAAGAAAAAATCCCGAACAATCCCAATGCCCACGTACCGACGCGAATTCCTGTGTTCGAGAAAAAGCCGGATGCCCGCTGAACCGCACACATGGCCGAAAGCGAAACCAGCAAAAGGAAAAGAATCCTCAAAAGGAGTGTGGCGGCAAAGAATCGCCCGACTTGCGCAAGCGTGCGTTCCAATTGCGGAGAATCTCGCTCGGTCACGGTTTCAGTTGGAAGCGACGAGACGGATCGGGGAAGGCCCACGTTTGCTATTATAAACAACAGGCGGGATTTGGCGTCTTTGTTCGTCTTGACTTTTTGAAGGTACATCGAAATACTTTCCCTGTACTTTCAATAGCTTCTCGCACTTCGCGTCAGAAGTTTGTGAATTTTTCCGGGTTTAAGGTGGAGGGTCTGGATGCCAAAAAACCTACTCGTGGCGGATGACAGCGTAGTCATTCAGAAATCGATCGGGATTACGTTTGCTCAAGAAGATTTTTCCATCACCTACGTAACCAACGGAAATGACGCTGTAACCAAGGCGAAGCAGATAAAGCCGGATTGCATCCTGGCGGATGTGGTTATGCCCACCAAGAGCGGTTACGACGTTTGCCTGACCCTCAAGCAGGATCCACAACTGCGGGCGATTCCGGTCATTCTTCTTGCAGGCTCGACGGAGCCTTACGACGAGGCCCGGGGAAAATCCGTAGGAGCCGAAGGGTACATCATTAAACCGTTTGAATCCCAGGCCTTGATCGACCGAGTGAAAGACGCCATCGTGAAAGGCAAGAGCGGTGCGACCACGGTTCCGGCGGCCGCATCGCCGCCTGCACGACCGACTCCGCCTCCATCTGCTCCCATTGCCGTCCAAGCGCCTCCCGCTCCTTCTCCCGCGGCAACGATCGCGGGTCAGTCACCGATTTCCCGAGACGCCCCGGCCCTGGATTTAGATATTGGAGCCTCTGAAACGGATACCATTTCACCAGCGGGATCCACATTTGAATTGTCGCTCGACGAGCCGACCCAAGTGGTTGACCCAGGAGCGAGCGCGATGGAGGAAGCACCTGCAGCGGAATCCGCGACGCTACCGGGGAGCGATTTTTGGGACCTTACGTCGGCACCCGCCGCCGCGGCACCGGATGAACCGGCCGCGGCTCCAGCGGAAACGCCCGACTCGAATGCATGGGGAACGATTTCCGCCGGAAGCTGGGAAGAAATCGAGAAGACTTCAGCGCCCCCCGACGCCATGGCTGACATGGCCCCTGCCGAACCGGCAAAAGAGGTGCCGCCCCCCGCTCCTCCTTCGGCCGGATCGGACGAATTTGGTTTTGATCTTTCCTCGGCCGGATCGGAGGGCGCGGCCATCACCGACGCCGCGGGCGGAGCAGCCTTCGATTTTTCAGCTCCCGAAGCGGCGCCCGTCGCTGCGGAACCGGAGCCAATAACCTCGCCGGTATTCGCTGCGACCGCAGCTCCCACGGCGCTTTCACTGTCGGATCGACAGATCGAAGCGATCGTCGCAAAGGTATTTCAAAAGGTGATCGAGCGAATTGCTTGGGAAGTCGTACCGGATCTGGCCGAAACCATTATCAAGGAAGAGCTGACCCGCCTTACACAAGAGAAGTCGTGAAGCAGGAGTTGTCGAAGGCGTATAACCCGACCGGCATCGAGGAAGGCCGATACGCCGAGTGGGAAAAGGCGGGGTATTTCCATGTTGAGGCCGGCGACCCTCGCCATCCATTTTCGATCGTTATTCCTCCTCCCAATGTCACGGGATCGCTCCACATGGGCCACGCCCTGGACAACACGCTCCAAGACGTCCTGATTCGCTACAAACGAATGGACGGAGCCTGTTCGCTCTGGATTCCCGGAACGGACCATGCAGGGATCGCCACGCAAAACGTCGTGGAACGCGAATTGGCCAAGGAGAAAATCACTCGGCAGCAACTCGGCCGCTCGAAATTCATCGAGCGTGTCTGGCAATGGAAAGAACAATCCGGCGGCCGAATCGTCCGGCAATTGCGACGCCTGGGTGCGTCCTGCGACTGGAAGCGGGAACGCTTTACGATGGATCCGGGTCTCTCCCGCGCCGTTCGAACCGTGTTTGTCCGCCTGTTTGACGAAGGTTTGATTTATCGATCCAAATATCTCATCAGCTGGTGCCCGCGATGCCAGACGGCGCTGTCTGATCTGGAGGTCGAACACCACGACGTGGACGGGCAACTGACGTACTTCAAGTATCCGTTAGTTTCGGGTGTACAAATCACGGTGGCCACCACGCGACCTGAAACCATGCTGGGTGACACCGCCATCGCCGTGCATCCCGACGACAAACGATACAAGAAACTTGTGGGTCAAAAGGTTCAGCATCCTTTCTTGCCCCGAACGTTTCCGGTAATCGCCGATTCGGTCGTGGATCCCAAATTCGGAACGGGAGCCGTCAAAGTTACGCCGGCCCACGACCCGAACGATTATGCTCTCGGCGAACGTCACAAACTTGAATTCATTTCGATCTTCGAATCGGACGCCACAACAAACGCAGAGACCGGACCCTACAAAGGGCTTGATCGTGTGGCGGCCAGAAAACGAGTCGTGTCGGATCTTAAATCTCGCGGACTTTTTGAAAAGGCCGAACCGCATCGCCATGCCGTGGGTCACTGCCAAAGATGCCGAACGGTCATAGAGCCTCGTATTTCGGAACAGTGGTTCGTTAAAATCGCCCCTCTAGCCAAACCAGCCATCGATGCGGTCAAAAAAGGGGACATTAAGTTTGTCCCGGAGATGTGGACGAAGACCTATCTCGAATGGATGGAAAACATACGAGACTGGTGCATCTCCCGCCAACTCTGGTGGGGACATCAAATTCCCGTCTGGTACTGCGATTCTTGTAATGAAAAATCGGCCTCCGTAGAAGATCTGACTCAATGCCCGAAATGCATGAAAAAGAACCTTCGCCAGGATCCGGACGTCCTCGACACCTGGTTCTCCTCCGCTTTATGGCCCTTCTCCACGCTCGGCTGGCCCGACGCGACGCCCGATCTCAAGAAATTCTACCCGACAACGGTACTGGTCACCGGCTTCGACATTATTTTCTTTTGGGTCGCTCGAATGATCATGATGGGTCTCAAGTTCACAGAGAAAGCACCCTTTCAAACAGTGCACATTCATGCACTGATTCGCGATCAATTCGGCCAGAAAATGTCCAAATCCAAGGGAAACGTCGTCGACCCTTTAGAGATTATGGATCGCTACGGAACTGATGCCTTTCGATTTGCCCTATGCGCGTTTGCGGCTCAGGGGAGGGACATCATTCTCTCGGAAAAGAGGATTGAGGGATATCGCAATTTCATCAATAAACTTTGGAACGCCGCCCGTTTCGCTATGGGCAACTGGGATGGCCAGAAGATCGCGGAGTCCGCTCCGAAACCGGCAACACTCCCCGATCAATGGATCCGGCATCGCCTGAACGAAGTGATTGCCGAGGTTCGACGGGGCCTCGATGAGTATCGATTCAACGAGTCAGCCGAAATTCTTTATCAGTTCACCTGGCACGAGTTCTGTGACTGGTATCTTGAAATGGCCAAAATCCATCTTTCCGATTCGGCCCCAAAGAACGTCCGCTCATCGACGCAAGAATCGCTTTTCTATGTGCTGGACCGCATGCTGCGCCTTCTGCACCCACTCATTCCGTTTGTAACCGAAGAGATTTGGCAACAACTCCCTATTTCTCGACCGACGCCGAGCATTATGCTGGCTCAATATCCGCGTGACGACGAATTTAGGGCTCCAGATTCAAGTCAAGAATTCGAAACCTTACGGGAGGCGATTGTCGCTCTCCGCGCGTATCGTTCAGCGAGTAAATTGCCGTCTTCGCAGAAGCTGGAAGTTAAACTTCTCGTTGGCAACACGGCACCTGGAAAACGTGCAGGCGGGGACGTGATCGAAAAACACCAGCGTTATTTTGAATTACTCGGCGGCATCAAGACTTTTGACGTCGTCAAAAAACGCCCAAATGCTCCTTGGGTTTCCTTGGTGTCTGAGAATTTCCAATTTTATGTATTGCCGGAGAGATCGACAGATTCTGCTTCGGAAATGGCCCGAATGGAAAAGGAACGCGCGAAGGCTGCCGCCGATGTCGATTTCTTGACCCGGCGACTTGCGGACCAGGCGTATCGCTCCAAAGCTCCACCTCAGCTTGTCGCAAAAGACGAAGAAAAATTAAAGTACGCGAGAATTCGGCTTGAGAGGATCGACCAATTTTTAACGTCGACTGAGTCGTGACGCATTTCAACCTCCCCCATCTAAAGACCCGCACTTTTGGGCGTCCGACGTTCCATCAGCCGGAGGTCGATTCGACTCAAGACCTCTTGAAGAAACTTGTAGACGACGGTGCCAAGGAAGGCACGATTGTTTTGTCGGACCATCAATCGGCTGGACGCGGACGACAGAAACGAACATGGTTTTCCCTCCCCGGGCCGCAGATCTTTTGTTCAATTCTTTTGCGACCAAGCTTGCCCTCCCATCGTTGGCCTCTAATTAACATTGTTGCGGGCCTTGCTCTTCGGCGGACATTGCAAGAGATTGGGATTGCGACCGC
>DATDPG010000012.1 GCA_035292885.1 Bdellovibrionota bacterium
ATTTGGCCGCGGCGATTCCGGTAAGCTTCGGCACGCCGGACGACAACAGCCCGACGTTGGAACAGTCGAACATGCTCTCCTTTGAACCTTCTCAAACCTTGGAGTTCGGGGGAAGAACGGACGTCGAGACGACGCTCCGCGCGAATCGCTTCGATACGAACGTGACCTCCGGGGATCGAACCGATTTCGGAGGTTCGGTCCGCGTTGTTCGCGAGTTCCATCCGATGGTAACGTTCGGTGTTCGGGGTCATGCCAGCCGCCAAATGTTTGACGATTCGAGCGTCACCAATACGCTCACGTACGGGTTCCGGGGAGAACCTACATTCACATTCTCTCCTCGTTTGTCCGTGACGGCGGGTGGCGGCGTTGAATGGCTTCGTTTTGACGGAGGAATCAGCAGCTTCGATTCTCAGTATGACATTCGTTTGAAGTATGAACTCGACGAGGAGAGTTACGCCGAGATCAAGTTCGTTCAGGCTTTTCTAACCGATTCTCAGGCCCGACCGGTCAACGTCCGGCAACTCTCGGCGAAATTGGATCGAACGTTTTCTCCGAGGACCCGGACGGGTTTGGAAGTTGGTTACGGATGGTTTGATCAAGTCGCAGCCGATCCATTGACGGGAGTCACCCAGCAGGCCACCGATACGCTTCTGACCATACGGCCGAGCCTCTGGTATACTCTCAGCGACGATCTGGTGCTCCAAGCGGCTTATTCGCTTGGCTTAAACCGCGGCGAGAATGCTGGAAACGATTTTAGCTACAACCAATTCTTTGTCGGCGCCACGTACACGTTTTGGCGCGGCGGCTAGCGGCATCTCGTGGGCTGTTTTCGCCGCGATCGGCCTTCGCATTCCTGGGCCCGCCTTTGCCCAGCATGAAGTCATCGGCGCGGGAGACGTCCTCAAAATAGAAGTGTTCGGCGAAGCGGATCTAAGCGGGACTTTTTCCGTCCGAGAGGACGGAAAGGTAAAGATCAATTGGGTGGAGCCGATCGCCGTGGCGGGGAAAAATGTCGAATCGGCCCAGGAGGAGATTCGCCGGTACCTGGATGAGAAATACGTCATCAATCCCAAGGTGAGTGTTTCAATCGCCGAATACAAGAGCCGCACGGTCTCCATGATGGGGGAGGTTACGAAACCCGGACTCTATCGGTTGGAAACGAACAGCACGTTACTGTCCGTCTTGTTGGAGGCCGGAGGACCCACGGGAAGGGCCGCGGATGAAATCGTCGTGCTCCGTCCCAAGGATGCGAGCAGTCAGGACTATGACACCCGATCCGCCAGTCTCCAAAGGCTTCTGTCGAGAGCCTCTCCGGAGGATAATTTGAGCCTTTTGGCGGGAGACATCGTTTATATCAGCAGCGCGGGGGACACCAAAGGGCGTGAATCGGCGGAAACCGTCTACGTTCTGGGGGCGGTCAAGAACAGCGGATCGTTCGCATACCGAAAGGGGTACACGGCGTTGGACGCGGTCATCGACGCCGGGGGGGTCACGAAATACGCCTCGCCCAACGGCACGAAGATTTTCCGGGGCCGAGGAGAAAAGCGAGAAACCATCTCGATTCGATTGGGAGACGTGATGACCAAAGGGGACCGATCGAAAAATGTCGAACTCAAGGCGGGAGATTACGTAATCGTTCCCCAGCGATTTCTATGAACCCGGCCTCTCCAGGCAATCCGTATAAGTCGTACGGATATCCCCCTTACGGAACCCCTCGCGGCGGGGTCTCGCTGGAAATGTTTCTCGAGGTTCTCCGGAAACGATGGCCGCTTCTCATCCTCGGAACGGCGATCATCGGCGGAATCGTTACCTTCAAGACGATCCGCCAACCCTATTTTTATCAGGCCACGGCGCAAGTCGTCTTTTCCGCTCAGGACTGGCAGTCGTCGATTTCCCGCGGAAACGCTCTTCCGCAGTCCAACGTCATGATTCCTCCGTCCGTTTTGATGACGCAGGAATCGATCATTCGCAGCGACGCCGTCATGGAACGGGTAGTGCAGTCGCTTCAAATGGCGGACAAGGACAAAGACCCGGCAAAGTTTGACGCCTCCGTCCGGCGCATCAAGGGAATGGTGTCGATCTCCCGGGAAGGGGATTCCCATATCTTTTTGATTATGGCCACGGCGGGAAAGCCCGAAGAGGCAATGATGGTGGCCAATTCGGTGGCCGAGTCGTACATCAAATTCAATTACGACCGAACGCTCGCGACGTATCGGAAATCGATCAGCTGGCTCAGCGACGAACTGGTCGACCTTGAAAAGAAACTCGAGGACGCTCAGAAAGAGCTGATCTCCTTCATTGAAACCGAAAAGCTGACCAGTTTTGGCGATGAAGGATCGAATCAGGTTCCCGTTTTAACCCGGCAGGCGGAAGAAGAGGACTCCGCTCTTCTGCGGAGGCTTCATTCCGAACGGGTCGATCTCGACCTTCAACTCTCCCAGCTTCTCAAAAGATATCGTCCCGCCCACCCGAAGGTCCGGAAGACGGAGGACGATTTGGCGGCCGTGGTTCAAAAAATCAAAGAGGAAGAAGCGCTCGTGGAACGAAACCGGGGAAAGCGAGCGCAAGAGATTATCGGTTCGAAGCAGAAAGAAATCCGCTATTCGATTCTCACTCGGAAGGTCGACATCAACAAGCAGCTCTACAACACGCTGATCAAGAAGCTCAAGGAAACGGATATCGACAGCGCGGTCGTGAACAACAACATCGACGTATTGGAATACGCAAAAACTCCCGGAGGCCCGGCCGGCCCGAACAAGCAGGGAAGAATTCTTTTCGCTTTCGCGTTCGGGATGATCTTTTCCCTGGGTCTGGCGATGGTTCTCGAATTTCTGGATACCTCGCTTCGAAACACGGAAGAGGTTCAAAGTTATATCCGCCTCCCCGTGCTTGCGGCGATTCCGCGTCTTGATTCAGTCGGTCCGGACAGCGAGGGCCCGCTGCTTTTGGATGCGAACGCCGACTCCCCGCTGCGAGAAGCGTATCGGGTTCTTCGGACCAACGTCCGTTTCTCCGCCTCTTCCGGTCACGGAAAGGTGATTATGGTGACCAGCACCGACAAAGGGGAGGGGAAGTCCACGATCGCGTGCAATGTCGGAATCACGAACGCCGAGGCGGGAAAACGCACGCTGTTGATCGATACGGATTTCCGCGTTCATTCACTGTCGCACATCACGAACGTGAACAACGATCGAGGGCTCACGCAATTTCTCACCGAAGGAGGCAATCTTTCGGATTTCATCGTGGAAAGTAAATTACCCAATCTTTGGGTGGTGCCGAGCGGGCCGATTCCACCGAAGCCCGCGCTTCTACTGGAGTCGGAGAGGATGAAGTTGTTGATCCAAGAAGCCGCCGGTCAATATGATCAGGTGATTTTGGACGCAGCTCCCGTGAGTCTTGTGATCGATCCCGTCCTGGTGGCGCATCTTGTGGAAGGAGTTATTCTGGTCATTGAGGCCGGCCGGGTCAGCCGCACCCGGATCATCAAGGCGATTCAGCAATTGGAGACCGTGAAGGCCAACCTCTTCGGCGTTGTCTTGAACAAAGAAGATCTTCGGAAGAAAGCGTACTACGCCTACCGCGGATACTACGGATACGCGACGCAACAGGCTTGAATGTTGGCCTTCCGCAAGGTGTATTCGTCCGCCTCTGAATTTCAAGCCGATTTCGAAACCAATTTGAAAAACGGCGGCCTCCTCGTCGAATCCGAGGAAACGATCGAGACTCGTAAGCCGGCTAAGATTACACTAACGGTGGGGACACAAACCGTGGGCGAGTTGGAAGGGGAAACCGTCTACGCCGCTCCCATGGAGAAGGGATTTCGCGTCGGGCTCGAACTCAAAGGCGACTGGCTTAATCTTCTGGCCGCTATCAAGGAAAAGCTCGTCGCGCCGCCGAGCGACGAAAAGAATGAACGCGATGAGCGATGGGGAAAGGACAGCGAGAGTCTTTTTCACGCGATTGAGAAGATGACCACTCCGGAAAAGATTCAGCTCGCGATCAAGGGGGGGAGGGCGGAGCGCCGGATTCTCCTCAAAGACACGCATTACATGGTTCATTCGTACGTGCTGAAGAATCCCCGGCTCACCACGGACGAAGTCGCTCAGATTTCCAGAATGTCCAATATTACGGGGGAAATGATTCTGGCGATCACGAATAACGGCGACTGGATGCAAAACAGCACGATCCGCCTGGCGATCGTTAAAAATCCCAAAACGCCGGCCAATATCGTCCAAAAGCACATCGGGCAATTGCGGGACAGCGATCTCATGCAGATGGCAAAGAGCGAACATGTGAGAGACAACGTTTCGAAGGCCGCAAGAAGAGTTCTCGCCGGCCGCGGTAAAGTCGTTCGGTAAATGAACTGCCAGGATCCGAAAATTCTCGACCGCCTGGAACGGCTTCTCGTTTCCTACATATACAAGGAGTACTTGGGACAAACCTGGCGCGGCGAGAACATTCCCAAGCATCTGTTTCGTTCGTTCGCTGCGAGTGCTCGCCGGCTTTCCGATTCGTTTACTGAAAAGCGCAAAGATTTTCGAGGGCACTACCTTCGGACAAAGGAAAGCCGCTCCGGCTATCTTCTCTATTTTCATCTTGCCAGCATGGTGCGGACGATCGCCGTGCTGGAGGAAATTCGCCGACGAGGCGCCTGGCCTGCGGGACCGCTTCGGATCCTCGACGTTGGGGCCGGCTCCGCACCCTCTCTATGGGCGGCGGCGTTCGCGGCAAGTTGCTGGGGCAACGAGATCGAAAGCGTTACAGCCATCGATTATGAGCGGCGAATTCTCAGCGACGCGAATAAGCTCTGGAGAGCTTTGTCCGATGATACAAAGTGGAAACTGCCGCCGCTTCGGACCCAGGTCGTCGATGTACGGCGGAGGACAGATTCAAGCCGAGATACGTCATCCACTCATTTAGTCTTTTGCTCCAATGTCCTCAACGAGGTTGCCGGAGAGGCCACAGGCCTGGGTGTTTTGTTCAGGAATAGGCTGGATCCGGATGGTCTGATGGTGGTCGTGGAGCCGGCGTTACGGACGACCTCGCGAGCACTTCAGGCTTTTCGTGATCGATTTGTGGAAAGGACCGAATGCTCCATTCCTTTTCCATGTGGCCATGAAAAGCCTTGCCCGCTCAACTTGGAACCGAAGGATTGGTGTCACTTCGAAACGTCCTGGTCGCCGCCGCCGGTCCGAAGGCGGCTGGAGAAATCCTTGGGCCACCAGACGGGATCGCTCAAGTATTCCTATCTTGTCCTCCGGCAGCCGGCCGCGCACCCATTTCAGAACGGATACCGTGTGCTGAGCGACCCATTGTCCACGCCGCAGGGTAATCGTCTCCTTTTGTGCACGCCCGGGGGAAAAGTCGCGCTCGGTTTTGGAAAGCTCCTTCCGACGTTTCGGCGGGGCGATCTTTTGGCGACCGAGACGCCGTTGCCCGAGAGCCTGTTTCAACAGAGGAAAGTTCGATACGCATACGAATTCACCCTCCCCGCAGGTTCCCACGTAGACCGGATTTGATGGCGATGAGTTCCGCGACAAAACGTGCCCAATGAGCTGTTTTCAGCCGGCGCAGAAATCACATTTCGAAGAAAAGGCCGCTGAAACGAGCGGGAGGAACTTTTCAAACGCTGGCATAGAAAGTGCTCTCAAATAGATTCAGAGGGAGGAGAAAGTCATTACCGAGGGAAAGATGGAAGAGAGCGAAACGTTAGCCCGATATCTGGGGAATGAAGACGTCCCAACAAAAAAAATCGAGTCGGCAAAACAATTTGCCTACCGAAGATACGGAAAGCGCATGGGGAAACACCTCATCAACGCTCTCCAGCGCTTGGAACGAAAGAAACTCGAAGCAAAGAAGTAACTGCAACGGCCGCCTCGCATTGTATTCATCAAAGTGCCGTCTGACGCTACCATGTCTCACGTGAGGAACTATGGCCCAGGTAAGCCCCCTTTGAACCGTCACTTTAATCAATAATATCTAGAGTTTGACTAACTCCGGCATGGCACAAATGTTGTGTTGGATCACGTGGGGTCTGGGCTTTCGACTGAAGTGATATCGAGACACAAAATAAACGCAGTGCTTTTTAGCTCTGTTCTGGTTGCGATTTCGATCTTGTTAGCACCAAGGTTGTCCGCGGCTCAAGGGCAAAGGAACGATCCATCATCGAAGGCGTTTATCGAATGGATCCGATTCCTCGACATTACGGAGAGACTGGGAGCCAAAGAAACCGACATCACCGAGGAAGAAAAAGCGTTCGTCCGCGAGAGGCGCGAGTCATTTCAAAAAGCGTTTCAGGCAATTCAGGCCGCTGCGGAGAAAGGCGAGCCTTCCGGACTGTTGCCAAACGAAGAAGCTCTCTCCGAGGCCGTGTTGGTTCAAGGGATCATGAGCCAACGGAACGAGTTCCTCCGAACGATGCAGATGACGTCGGTTAGATCGGCTGTGGAAGAGGGACAGAAGCTGGCATGGCCGGAGTTTCGCGACTTGGCGGAAGCTTCCGTGGGTCTGGGACGTGAAGGAGTCGCTATGGCGAACGGAGTCAAGTTGGCCGTGGAGGGAAATGTCATGGTGGTTCTTACAGCTGCGCACGTGGCCGCAGCTTTCTTCCCACAAACGAGCGGCCGTGAAGGGAAGCTACTGGTCATCGGGGATCGCTACCAGGAAGAAAGTGAAGGAGGCCGTTTCCAAAGGGTCATACATCGAGACGTGCCAGCACGTGTTCGGTTCCTGGACGCGGTGTGTGATGTCGCTTTCCTCGAGATTGAGCTGCCAGAAAGGAGTTTATTGGCACAGCCCCCGCGGCTTTCGATTTCCCTCGATCCTCTTCGAGTCGGCCAACGAGTGGTCGCCCTCCCGTTCATTGAAACTCGGCTGAACGGAAATGTGGCAAGAATGGAGAACTCACCCCATTGGTTTCTCGTAGACCGTATCGAACGAAAGGACACGATTTCGGATATGTCGAAGTTTCTCGCAAGACCTGGTGTTAGTGGCACAGCAGTTTTCAGCTATAGCGTGGACAAAGGTTGGCGGTTAGCTGGCGTGACTCGGAGCGCATCCACACCTGACCCAGGCAAAAAAGATGCTTCCGTGAGGGACCCGTACTTCGATATCGGTCAGCTGGAGAAGGATTTTGTTGCAATGAGAGACCTTCAGGAAACCGGGATCATCTCGTTGCAGAAACTCCTGAGTTGGGCCGATGTTCAAAGTAGTGAGGAGGTCGATGAAGCGCTCCGGCACGGGCGCCTAGCCGAGAAGAAAGATTATGTTGAGCGATGGGGATCATTTTTGAGCCAGGAAATGCATCGCATAGACGAAACTCTCCAAACGCCGAAACCGGACCTGAACCAGGTCACAGGAGATCTAGTGATGGCGCTGGGTCTTTTAAACTGGTCGGGTGCTTTGCCGGGGGATTACAAAGAGGAGCTTTTCTCCCAACTCTTGAGTGGGACGTACCCCGATTCGGCAACCAAAAAATATCCCGCACTCTTTGCTCACTTAGCGATTCAGGGGCTCTCCCAGTTACCAGATCGGAAATTCATCGAGAAGATTGAGGCAAGGTCAGGTTTAAAATGGGTCTTACCGGTGGTCGAGCGTGAGCAAGATTTTCTCCGCGGCCGCAAACCGGGTTTCGGTTACAAGATCTATCGGACGAGTGACGGACGACTTCAGTTATCGATTGAAGAGCCTGAATTGCTCGAACAGGTGATGGCGCGAATGGAAAAAACTCCACTCCCGAACGATAGGATAAGTGATCCCGAATACGCCCGATCCGTTATCAGAAATTATTATGCTAACAGCAAAGAATACAAAGACGTGATGGCGCTTCTAAACGCTCTAATTCTACGAAATAAATTTTCACGGTCTCCAGCGCTACTTCAACCTCTCGTCGGATCTTTGTCGGCCATTTTGTTTGAAGATGTGCCATCGGAATTCAAGGCCGCGATCGCATCCGATCCCAAAGCGCACGAGACATTCGAATGGGTGAAAGAAAGCGCGGCCAATCTATTGCTTCAAATTGCGGTTTGGACGGAGTTCGACGGCATCGACGAAACGATTCGCAGGATCACGCGGATGGTCGAGCTAGGAGAATTAGGCGAAGCGCAAAAGGAAGCGTTGTCGCGCATTGCGAAAATTCGAGCCGAGCGCGGCGTCGTTGTTTCGGCAAATGCAGCCCGAGCTGAACGACCACCTTCATCAACGGATCCACCCAAAAGGAGCCGCCGACGCAGCAAGCCCGTGGCCCCTAAAACCAAACCCCCGTTCTTGACGGAATTTGTGATTTATACGGAGAAGGGAAGCGAGGTGATGTTGTTGGAACGGGAGGATCGTGCGGACTGGTACAGACGATGGAAAAACGACGGCCTTATTTCCGGTTTTTCAGTCGTGGAATTCGACGCTTCCACACGGAACCTCGAAGAATTGGGGAAGCTCTTGAAGTCGAAAATGTCAACGGAAGGCATATTGTTTGTCAACACGCATGGCGCTGAGGATTTGTTGGGCGATTTTTATAGCGACGCGTTCTTTTTGCAGCTTCGGCCACAGGCTCCTCGTGCAGGCCTGACCGTATACGACAGCAGCTGTATGAGTGCGGTGCGCTCCAGCTTCTGGCAAAGCGCTGTGGGTCCCGACGGATACGTGGTCACGTTGATACGTCGTGGCGAGTCGAACACCCCGCTCAATGATGTGGACATTTTGGCTGCGCTTGTCGAGAGACGCGTACAGCCCGGTCAGACCGTCATGACTCCGGGCGGTCAGGAATTTGTTTTTCTGTGGGGCGGCGCCGATCTGTCTCAAATCGAAGACAGAGAGAGAATCCTCCGATATCAATTTGTGGAGCACAAGCTCGCGGGCCAGCGCGCGTTGGAGGCAGATCCCCGCGAACTTCTGGGTAAAAAGGCGGTCGCACACATGGAGGGGGGTGGCACGGTGGTCGGAGCGATTACCAACGTGCGTCTGGACGACCAATTCCACGTTACGCATATCCAACTCTCTCGACCCCGGAAAAAGCCGGTCTTTGGAAAGGACGATTTCTTCAGCCGTTGGCTGCGCATCCGTTCTCTGGACAAGCTTCGAACTAACCTCCTACCGGCTGTGGGAGGGCGCCTTGCCCCATCGGGTCCGGTGATCTCAGAAGAATTCTCGGAGTTCGTCCAAGAAGAAATTTATAAAGCCTTTGAGGAGCACGCCCTCGAATATGAAAATCGCGTTCCCGGTTCGAGTCGCGGATTCAGTGACGACGAGAGAGCCAATATTGTGATCAAAGTGACGCCGGGGAAAGGATTTTTCCTCTCCCATGTTAAGGGATACGAGGGATCGTTCGGAGTAGAGTTTCCTCGAATCGATCTTCCTAATTCTGTGGAAACTAAAGATTTTGTCTCCATCTTGACGCGCGACTTGTTCGAGAAAGGCCACGTCTTTGAGGCCGGTTCGTGCTGCTATGAAATTTCGAGTTCGAAAGAACTTGAACCGGAAGACCGCACGCTGGTTATTGTGGTCGATCATTTCAAGAAGACTCTGTCGCTCGTAGAGGGCCGCTACGCCTGGCACCTTACGAATCATACGGACATTGACGTAGAGTCGCGCACGCTTCGTGGCCCGAACCTCCCTCCGCTGCCGCCTGAAGTATTGATTAAGTTTTACGATCGGACGGAAGGTCTTGATGTTCTCTATTTACGGGAAGTTCCGGTGTCGGAGCAATCTCAAAGGACGTTTGTCCTACGTGGACCCGCCGAGCGTGCGCTTCGAGAGTTCGTTCAATCTCATACCCCGGGCGGCGACAAGCCACGTAAACCTCGTTCCGGACTCCCCTCCGTCGCAATCGCGGAAGCCGTTATCGGCGACCTTGTGGCACCAAACGGGCCGGAGGTGGAGGCGTTTCGCAAAAAGGCGATCGAGGAGGGACGTCGCAGAGGAGTGCCGGTGCGCGTGGAAGTAGTTCGGCCGGGAACAAAAGGGTTGATGGGATATGAGCGGGCTGCAGTACCCGTGAGCCCACGGCGGGATGGGAAGTTAGAAGTGGTGGTGTTGTTGGTGGCTCGGGGCCCTAACGGGGAGGTCGAGCGAAGCGCGATGGCGGAAGAATGGCCGAAGTTTTTGAAAGCGGTCCGAAAGCCCACTCAATCTCGGAAAGACACGAGAGGTTGGGAGGAAACGGTCACGCAGATGGCGAAGGTCGTTCTTGACCCTAAGACCGATCTCAAAAAGTTAAAGGAAGTGGAGCGGAATAACGTTCAAGAAATCGCGGGGCTGAAGGAAGCGATCGCGAGTCTCAGGGAGAACGTTGCTCCGGATTCGGACGTGTTTCGAGCTTACGAGCAAGAATTGAAGACTCGAGAAGCGTTGGGAAAGACGATCGAGCAGGTGCGTCAGGCGAAAATGGGGGCGATCGTGGGGCTGAAGCCGAAACCGATGCAACGGGCGCAAATTCCCGTTGGAGAACGTATGGCCAACAATGTCGTAGGCGGGGTAGGGGTGATGGGGGGAAAGCTCCTCTACAACCTGGATAAAGCGATGACGGAGGGAGACGGGCATGCGTTGGAGAAGGTACTGGAAGCCATTAGTCCCCAAGCGCAAATGGAACTCTTGGAATTCTCGGTCAACGCGGAAGCGGCGGGATTTGTGCATGATGTTTTGGGAGAGCTCGCAACGACGGCGACCTATCGAGGATCTCAATGGGCAGTGGACGCAGGGGCCAACAGACTACTTACAGGTTTGATCAAAAACCTACCGGTGCCGGTGTTTAACCCGGTGGTGCGAGAGGCGTTAACGTTATGGGTGGGGACGATGCTTCCGCAGATGTATCGGGGCCTGCCGATCCAAGGGACTCGGGCGACGGCAGGGGTTGGGACTTTCTTGTTGGCCAGCAGCGGCTCGCATTTGATCCGGGCGGCATTGGCAGCAACCTTCCAAACGATGACGGGAGTGGAAGCAGCGACGTTTATGCAGAATCCATTGGCCCTGGCTGTCGGGTTTTATATCACGTTGAAATTGGAAGAGATCATTCGGGCGAAAGCGATGCCGTGGGTGGATTGGGTGGTGGCGGCGAAAGGTATACCGCATTTGTACGAAGGACTCTCCCAGGCGCGAGATCGCTTTTCGGAACAGTTTTTAGGCCTAAATCAACCGTGGGTTTATGACCTCACGCGGGGAGGCGCCATTTCCAACGTGCACGAAAAATACGCGGACTATCGAACACTGCTGACGGAGCCGATGTGGGAGGAACATCATAAGTTTGTGGCGCCAATCAAGCGGAACATTGAACGATTTTTCGCAGGTTTGGCCACGATTGAAAATTGGTCGCGTGGGATACGAGCCACACCGATGGTGGGATACTACATGGCGAAGGAAATCCAGGATCTGACCTGGGCGTATACGCACGCCAAAGAGCGCCTGGAAAAGGAAGTGGGCAAAGAATTGTCAGAGTACGAAGTATATGCGGAAGAAGATTCCGAGGGACATTATCGGTACCGGACCTGGGTGCGGCAATGGATCGACAAGGAGCATCAACGGATGATTCGGGCCGACGAGGAGTATTTGGCGCGAAGTTTTCACTCGCATACGGACAAGATCACGGAATTGGCTCAGCAGCAGATGGGAAGCTTGGAGTTGCAGCGCAAGGCGATGGAAGCCCGGCAGAGTGGAACATACGAGAAATTCCAGAAGGACCATTCAAGCCATTGGGTGCCCAGAAACATTACAGACAACGTGTACGCGGAAATGCTCTGGCTGCAGGAGATGCAGAAGAAGGAAGCCGAAGCCGCGCAAGGTAAAGAGATCAAGGATAAGGCCAAGGGGCCGAAAAACGTGCCGGAAGCCATCGGCAATTCGCTTCGTTACTTAGGCCGAGAGTTGGCGGGCCATATCAAAGTCTTGGATCAATACAATCGGCCGAAGGATTTATATCCTGAGATCGCAATCGAACAGGCGGGATACGGGATGATATGCCCATTGGGAGAGATGGGACGATGTTTGCTTTTGCCTCAGGCGCTAAAACAAACCCTCCCTCTCCGGATGCAACACCTTACGCCTCAAGTGGAGGAGCTGGTGAAACGAGCGACGGGAAAGTTGATTTACTATGATCCGGCATCCTTCCGTCGACGCGTTCAACAGGCGAACCAAAAGCATCGACAAGATCTCATCATAGAGGCTGAAGCTCTCCAACGACGGCCGATCGTCTATTGAGAGCGATTTTCTTGCTTAGTCGCCGAACTTAATCCCTTGCGCGAGCATCAGCTCGTTGCTCCAGTTGATCGTGTTGGTTTGGCGTCGCATGTAAACCTTCCACGAATCGGAGCCGCTTTCACGCCCGCCGCCGGTTTCTTTCTCGCCGCCGAACGCGCCTCCGATTTCCGCGCCGCTGGTGCCGATGTTCACATTGGCGATCCCGCAATCGCTGCCGACGGCGCTCAAAAAGCGCTCGGATTCAAGGACGTTTGTCGTGAAGATCGCGCTCGAAAGTCCTTGGGGAACGCCATTGTGATACTCAATCGCTTCGTCCATCGTCTTGTAGCGAATAAGATAAAGAATCGGTGCGAACGTTTCTTCCTGCACGATCTTGTACTCGTTCTTCGCCTCGGCCAGGCAGGGGGAGACGTAACAGTTCCCCGGGTGCTTTGGCCCGGAAAGTTTTTCGCCGCCCCACAAGACTTTTCCTCCCTCCTCTTTGAGCCGGGCAATCGCTTTCATCATGTCCTCGACGGCACCGGCTTCGATCAGCGGGCCCATCAAGGTTTCCGTATCCAACGGGTCGCCGATTTTGACCTGCTGGTATCCAGACACGAGACGGCGACCGAGCTCCGAGTAAACTTTCTCGTGGCAGATGATTCGTCGCGTGGACGTGCATCGCTGACCCGCCGTACCGACGGCGCCGAACAGAATTGCTCGGGAAGCGATATTCAAATCGGCCGAATCGGCAACGACGATAGCATTATTGCCTCCCAGCTCCAGAATCGTTCGTCCCAGTCGTTCGCCCACGATTCGGCCGACGCGGTATCCGACCGAACAGGAACCGGTGGCACTGATCAACGGAATTCGCCGATCCTGGAGAATCTTGTCGCCGATTTCGCTGCCTCGGCCGATGACGAGACTTGAAAGCGCCGGATCGTAGCCGTTGCGTTCGAACACGCGTGCGGCAATCTTTGTGCAGGCGATGGCTGTAAGGGGAGTTTGGCTGGACGGTTTCCAAAGAACGGCGTCACCGCAGACCCAGGCAAGTGCGGCGTTCCACGACCAGACGGCGGAAGGAAAATTAAAGGCGGTGATGACCCCCACGACCCCCAACGGATGCCACTGCTCGAACATCCGGTGTTGCGGGCGCTCCGACTGCATCGTGTTGCCGTACAGCTGGCGCGAGAGGCCGACGGCGAAGTCGCAAATATCGATCATCTCCTGGACTTCACCTTCTCCCTCGGTGCGGATTTTCCCGTTTTCGAGTGTGACGAGCGTTCCGAGCGCTTTCTTGTTCCTACGTAATTCATCGCCGATCTGGCGGACGACCTCGCCGCGCTTGGGCGCCGGCACGGACCGCCATTTCAGGTGAGCCTGGTGGGCTCGTGTGACGACCTGTTCGTAATCTTCCGCGTTGCATTGGCGAACATTGCCGATCTCCGTGCCGTTGATGGGTGTAAAGGACTTGAGAACGTCGCCATGGCCGAACCAATGACCGTGGAAACCGCCCATGTTTTCGCGTTGAAGTTCGAGAGCTTCGAAAAGGCCCTTTTGGTCCAACTGTTGGATGTTTCCTGAAAAGTCCTTTTCCAATGTCGTCATCTTTTTTCTCCTTGCGAGACGACTTACCCGGGAGGGAGAGGGTGGTAAAGAAATCTCGCAATAATTCAGGTCTTAAATGGTTAAGTTCGTGAAATAACGTGTTTTTATTAATTAGACTGACATGTCAGTCTAATTTGTTGGTCATTTATAGGGAAGCAGGATAGCGTCCCCGACCTTCCCGTATGTCAAGAACTCAAACGGCGGCGTTCTTCCACGTCGAAGGCATGTTGATCCGGGCGGGTGTTTTAAGTTGCTCAGCGTATCTCGCAGCCAATCGTCAGCGCTTTCGGGAACGGCTCGCACGTTTATTCCAGGTGGCGGCAACGGCGCCGTTCAGCGGAGTGCTTCGGCGACATAATCGGACGCTGGCGAATCGCCTTCTATATTGGGCATTTCGGGGCATGTCGGAGGATCGCGTCGCGATCTTAGGGCAAGAATATTTTGATGAAATACTGAAAGAACAGCTCTCTTCCGAAGCTCTGAACTTGGTTCAAAAGGCTCGGAAAGAAGGTCATCGGATCGTCTTGGTGTCGGAAGGGATCTCTTTCGTCGTCGAGGCGTTGGCGGACTATATAAAAGGGGTTAACCATGTTCTTTGTAACCGCCTGGAGTTTGGGAACTCGGTCGCCACGGGGAGGCTTCTTCCTCCGGTCGTCGGAGGTTTTGAAACGGCCCGTGCAATCTCGCAATTTGCCGATGAAATTGGAATCGACCTCTCCCGGTCCATGGCGTACGCCGGGCAGAGTTCCGATCTCTTTTTCCTCTCGGCCGTGGGAAAACCGTGTGCGGTTAACCCAGACTTCTCGTTACGGCAGGCGGCTCGAGAAGCGAATTGGCCTATTCTCGAACACCGCGCGTAGGTCGAAACCATGGAACCCCTTTCTCTCCAAAAAACGTACGCCGGTCGCCATGTGATGCTGGCCGGGGCTTCGGGGTTCCTCGGGAAAGTCTGGCTCGCCATGTTTCTCGATCGACTTCCGGAGATTGGGAAGATTTACGTTTTGATGAGGCGAAAAGGGACGCAGTCGGCCCTTGAACGCTTCGAAAAGATGATCAGCTCGGAATTTGTCTTCGCGCCTCTTCACGAACGGCACGGCGAAAAACTGAGCCAAGTTCTTTCAAAGCGGGTCGAGGTCGTCGAAGGGGATGTGTCCGCAGTCGATCTGAAACTTTCGGTCGAACGGGCGAGAAAGATCGCGGATCAACTGGATCTTTTCGTAAACTGCGCCGGCCTGGTCGAATTCGACCCTGATCTTCGCGATTCCATTGCGGTGAATGTGGACGGCGCCTTAAACGCCGCCGAGTTTGTTCGCAACTCGAAGAAAGCCGCGCTTTTGCATGTGAGCACCTGTTACGTGGCCGGCGTTCGGGAGGGACGGATTCCGGAGAGCATTGACCCTTACCTAGCGCCAAATGAGAAGCGATTCGACCCGGAACGGGAATATCGGGCAGTCCTCGAAGCGTTGGATCGAATTTCAAGGGATCAGTCAGGTCCCAAAGTCGAAAAAATCGTCCGTCAGGAGATGCAACAGCGGATGCGCAAACATGGACTCAAGCAAAATGAGTCCCGCCGGTTCAAAAGTTTGATGGAAGTCGGGATACGGCGGCTGGTTCGCGAGGCCATGATTGCGGAAGGAAAACGGAGAGCCGGTGAATGGGGATGGCCGAACATTTACACATATACGAAGGGTCTGGCCGAATCGCTGTTGGCCACGCGTTACGAAGACACGAGAATCTGTTTCTTTCGGCCCGCGATCGTCGAGAGTTCGGTGGCGTTTCCATTTCCCGGGTGGAACGAGGGATTCAATACCTCCGGCCCGCTGGCGTACTTACTGGGAAGCTGGTTCCGTTATTTACCGGCCAAGATCGGAAATCCGTTCGACGTCATACCGGTCGATTATGTAACGAACGCCATGTCGATTGCCGGCGCGGCTTTGATCCTCGACCGCCACGACGAGGTTGTCCACTGCGGAACGTCGGATCGGAACTGTTTCACGATCGACCGGGCCTGCGAACTGACGGCTTTAGGTCATCGCATACATCTACGGCAGCATGGGAAGAGTGTTCTGGAACGTGCGGTTCTTTCGAGGTGGGACGCGGTCCCGGTTGAAAATGGCCACCTCCTGTCCATTTCGAATCTACGCAAGGTGACGCAGGGACTTCGGAAGATTGTCGAGAAGGTCCCTCTCAATGGGTTTAAATGGAAGGATCAATTAGTTCGAGGCGATCGCCGGCTGGAACAGATTGAGAAAGTCTTGGAACTCTTTATGCCGTTTACGCACGATACGCGGCAGGTTTTCGAGACGAAGAATCTCTACCGGTTCAGCGTACAGGAGAAGGAATTTCGTTTCGCCCCCGAAGAGATCGACTGGCGGAAATATTGGATCGACATCCATATGCCGAGCCTACGGCGCTGGTGTTTTCCGGCGATTGAAGGGCGGGAAAAAGAAGCCTATCGGCCCGTTACGCCCGTACGAATGACTCGGCCGATCGGGCCGCCGAAACGCACCTCGAGGTCCGAGGATTCACCTCGACCGGTTGTGGTTTAGTGTCCCGAGTCCGACATAGCTTGGCAACAAAGGTCGCC
>DATDPG010000013.1 GCA_035292885.1 Bdellovibrionota bacterium
CCACATCTCCGTAATTTCTTACATCCAAATGATGATCCCACATCAAGCTCCACAAGGCTTCTCGAGCAAATTCACCACTCACGCCTGGTTCGAACGCAGGCATGGCATTAAAGACGGCGGCGTGATTGCGTGTATCGAGACCTTCGTACCCCACGACGTGATTTTCTGGAAAACCGGTCGTGCGCGTCCACTGAAGCGTAGTTCCATTCGCGCCCTGGAGGATCCCTTGAAGGCCGTTAAAGGGCGAGCCCGAGGGATCGATCGACGCATGCCCCGAGGGATCAAGGTATCTCAGAGGATTGTTTTTGACGTACGCATACCGATTCAAGCTCTGGGGATTTTTCGGGTCGGGAACAATTGAATCCGGCGTCGTGAATTTAAACATCTTCGCGTTGTACGCTCTCGCTCCGTAATCGTAGAAATTCGTCTCCTTGTCCCACCGTTTGCCGTTATAGGTATAGTCCGAGAGGCCGCCCTGCCCTTCTTGATACTTGATCGATCCGAATTCGTGGTAACTGGTTCGCGATTGAACTGCGCCGTTTGAGTCGGTCAAGACCGAAGCTGAGCCGAGATGGTCTTGATGATGAAAATATTGATTGCCGCCGATGGTTCGCTGGGCGACTCGCCGGCTTCCGAGAAAGTAGTAATACGTCTTCGTATTCCCTTTGGCCTCGATGAGGCCGTAATACTTTTCCGTACCGACCGGACCGATCTTTTCGATTCGATTTCCGTTGGCGTCGTAGCGATACTCCGTGACCGCTGAACCCACTGTCGCTCGGAGCAACTTGTTGAGGGAGTTGTACTCGAGTCGCTGCTTGACAGCGCTTGTGTAGCGATCCGTGATCTGCGTTAGGTTTCCGTTGCGGTCGTACAAATAGTTATAGAAACTATCGAAATGCGGCGCGTGCGCTGGGATCATGCCGTAGTTGTATTGGATGACTTGGGCTGGGGCGGAAGTGGAAAGAAGCATGACCGCGACAACCCATCTAATATTCAGTCTATTTTGTCGCTCCCCCTTCATGTCCTTCTCTCACTCTCTTGTTCCTCGCTAATTTCTATTTAGAGAGGTTTTCCCCAACCACAGTCTTCTTTTCCGCACATATTTAAATTTTGTTGAACCTGTCCTTCCGCCTGCAGGTAGGGCCATGGATTCGAGACAAAATCAAAAGCATTCAACAGTCTCCTAAGCAGGAAAGGGCTATTGGCGGATTCACGAAACTCGCGCGCATAGCCGGGCGCGTCTTTTTCCGCCCTGGCATCATCGATGCCGTCCAACACATTACCTATTCCTGGAAGAACCTCGCCCACTGCCCGGAGGGATGTTCCAAGCTTGGCCAAAGCCGACCGCAAAATGCCGGCACGACCAAACTCGGTTCTTTCGAACGTGACAAAGACGCTCTTTCCGGCATCTGAAGTAACTTCCTCGACATTTGTGGCGGTGAATCCTACCTTAGCGTTGACTTTAGCTGAGGGAGTGTTTGCAATTCCTCCCTCGTTAAAGGCTTCTAGGCTGTCCGCCGCTAACGACTCGGTAATTGTTTTGACGTAGCCCAGCCGGTTCGCCTGAACGTCTCTGACCGCTGAAAACACCCCGTTCTTTGTGGGGACCTTAATTTCATTTTGAAGATTATAGATGGTACCGGCGATTAGACCTGTTCGCCGGTTATAACCAAACGTGAAAGCCGCCAAGTACTCCTGAGTTCCTATAATAACGTCCCCGTAGTAGCCGAGGTTTCCATTTACCATGGTCATGAAGGGAGTTACTCGAATCGAGAGTAGCTCACCTTGCTTTGTTAGATAATCACTAAACAGGAGAGAAGGTGGCATGTCAGCATGTCCGGTCGGATCGACATATTTGAGTGGGTTGTTTTTTGTGTATGCATATCTATTTAAGCTTTGCGGATTCGTCGGATCGGGCACAACGGAATCGGGCGTCGTAAACTTAAACATCTTCGCGTTGTACGCTCTCGCCCCATAATCGTAGAAGTTCGTCTCCTTGTCCCAGCGCTTGTCGTTATACGTATAGTCGCTGATCCCTCCAGCCCCCTCTTGCCACTTGATTGACCCGAATTCGTGGTAACTACTCCGCGATTGAACGGCACCGCTTGAGTCGGTTAGAACGGATGCCGAACCAAGGTGATCTTGCTGGTGAAAATATAAAGTGCCGCCGATGGTTCGCTGCGCGACCCGTCGGTTTCCCAGGAAATAGTAATACGTTTTCGTGCTTCCCTTGGCCTCGATGAGGCCGTAATACTTTTCCGTGCCGGCCGGTCCGATCTTTTCGATTCGGTTTCCGTTGGCGTCGTAGCGATATTCCGTAACCGATGTACCGGCCGTGGCTCGAAGAAGTTTATTAAGGGAGTTGTACTCCAAACGCTGCTTTACGGCTCCTGTGTACCGATCCGTGATCTGCGTTAGGTTTCCGTTGCGGTCGTACTTGTAAGAGTAATAGCTGTCACGGTACGGAGAATGAGTCGGAACAGACCCATAGTTATATTCGATGCTTTGGGCAAAAAGAGGCGTAGAACCAACGAGTAAGAAAGCTGCGATAATTGCGGACTTATCGTATTGGGTAATCACGTTGTGCCGCACTCCAAAATATTGTTTCGACCCGATTCAGGGTATCAGTGAAGTCAGTACTTGCGCCGGCCGGAATCCTTGACTGGATTCCCCCCACAGAGAACGCACCGGTTTCCGGATTGAGTCGGAAACTTGCATCCACCCTGAATAACCCACCCTCTTTGACTGCTTGGGCAGCCTCGTCGGAAAGGTCGGGCATGAGACCCCAATTGATCTCCGTGATTCTGCCTTTGGAATCAAGCGCTAGGCCCGCATACAAGTATCCGTCTTTGTCAACTGTCTTGGCGTTTGCTTTGAGAAAAACGTTCAGGACGCGTTCATTTTGCTTTGCGCTTACGGCCTCTCGGGCTGCGAGTTGGAGAATCTGCCCTCGTTCCTCCCATGAAAATAATTTAGTTCCTGAGCGTTGCAAGAAACGGCTGGCACCACCAATAACCTTTCCCCCTGCTCCTTCAGGTATCCCCGCAAAAGCCAAACTAAGACTTATTCCCTCCGATGCACCCTGGCCAAGGACGGCGTCTACCTTACTATCAAGATAGCCGAGCAATGCTCCCGCAAGTCCTGCAAGATCCCTTGGAAAATTAGGGGGAGGAGCCCACCCGATTCCTGGACGCTCCGCCGGATGGTGGCCATGATAAAATTCCATCAATTGGTAATATTGCGCATGGGAGATTTTATGACCCATCCATATAATTCCTAAATCCCACGTGTTCTGCCCCAAATAAATAGGAAACTGATAGTCATTGGCATTTCTATCAGCATGTCCGGTGGGATCGATGTATGTAAGCGGGTTATTCTTAACGTACGCGTAACGATTCAAGCTCTGTGGATTCTTCGGGTCGGGAACAATTGAATCTGGCGTCGTAAACTTAAACATCTTCGCGTTGTACGCCCTCGCTCCGTAGTCGTAGAAGTTCGTCTCCTTGTCCCAGCGCTTGTCGTTATACGTATAGTCGCTGATCCCTCCAGCCCCCTCTTGCCACTTGATTGACCCGAATTCGTGGTAACTGTTTCGAGAAACGACGGTCCCGTTTTGGTCGGTCACAACAGATGCCGAACCAAGATGGTCCTGCTGGTGAAAATATAAATTGCCGCCGATGGTTCGCTGGGCGACTCGCCGGCTTCCGAGAAAGTAGTAATACGTCTTCGTATTCCCTTTGGCCTCGATGAGGCCGTAATACTTTTCCGTGCCGGCCGGTCCGATCTTTTCGATTCGGCTTCCGTTGGCATCGTACCGATACTCCGTGACCGAGGTGCCGGCGGTTGCTCGAAGAAGTTTATTAAGGGAGTTGTACTCTAAACGCTGCTTTACGACTCCGGTGTAGCGATTCGTGATCGTATTGAGATTGCCGTTCTTGTCGTAGCTGTACGAATAGAAACTATCCAAGTAGGGAGCGTGCGTCGGAACGGCGTCGTAGATGTACTGAATGGTCTGAGTTTTCGCGGATCCCACGACAAGGATCACGAGAAACGCAACAGGCAAACCCATTCGTCTTGTGTTCTCCCCCACGCACTCAATAAGAGCAACGACCGTGCCCAAGAATTTTCAAGTAAAGCATTTGATTCTAGCTACTTACGTGAGGCTCGATGGGCGCCCGGAAGGCGATTGAAACGAAAGTTCCCGTGCGCGATGAACTTTTTTCCATGCGCGATTTGGAATTCCCCGAGCTGAGTTTGTGTCTCGAACAAGATATACCACCACGGTGAAACGCCGGCATATAGACTCCTGAGTCATCCGCGGAGGAGAGCGAGATCCTCCCTTTGATATAAAGTTTTGGGCTGCTCTCACACCCGCCGAACGCTTGATTCGAACATGGGAACTTTCAAAGTTGTTTTGGTAAACTGTCCCCCGATTTTAATTCTGCCCTCGTTTATCATCTTGAAGTTCGTCTTTGGAAGAAACACAACGGAGAAAACGTTCTTGCTGAACAAGAAGCGATACACTAAGCGCTTTTCGCCGACGACGGAGCTAATGTATTGTTTCTCCATCGTTTCGAAGCATCATCTTCTCGATCATCTTATCAATCTTGTCTACCGCGTTCCATTGCTCGTAGTTCTGTCTCAATACAGGGGGCATGAGGTCGGACGGCTTGTATTCGTAGGTCTGAAGCCTGAATTCTTTCGCAAACTCCGCAACATCGGGACTCAAGCTGCGAAAGGTAAATGTTTTCTTGTCGAAGAGTTGGGGACTCGCTTCCAATCCGTCACCCATAATTCGATGTAGACCACCTCGGAAACCCTGTCCTTCACTATTCGTCGTCACAATTGGATCACGGAGGCTGCCTCTCGGATTTATGACCGCACGACCGTAGTTTCGTAAGGCGCTATCAAATTCCGCGACCCGTAGACCTTGGAATTCCGGTTCAGCGGCATCGTATTCTCGGATTAACTGCTGAAGGGTTTCACGCGTCACGAGTGCTTCTTGGAGGCCTTCATCGACATTGGCGGCGGCCGCTGCACCAGGTGACCTCATGAATGCGCCTCCCAGCGCAGCACCGACAGCGAAGTTGACCCCTCCCTCGATATACGGACCCATGGCGTGTTTCACGCCCAAGGGGTCGTCCTTTTCAAACTCGTGCCTAGCAATTTTTCCAGGGAATCCAGATACCCATGATGTAATGTTCGCTATCCTTTCGCCCATCTCATACGCATTCATCATATCCAGTAAATCGGTGCCTTTCTCCGCCACCTCGGTTGGAAGCGGGTTGTGGCTGATCTGTAGCAATTGCGAGAGGTCGTCCGCGTGGCCCGAGGGATCGATATACTTCAGAGGATTATTTCTGACATATGCATATCGATTTAAACTTTGCGGGTTTGTTGGGTTCGGGACAATTGAATCTGGCGTCGTGAATTTAAACATCTTCGCGTTGTACGCTCTCGCTCCGTAGTCATAGAAGTTCGTCTCCTTGTCCCAGCGCTTGTCGTTGTATGTGTAATCGCTGAGCCCTCCTTGCCCTTCTTGATACTTAATCGATCCAAATTCGTGGTAACTGGTCCGCGATTGAACAACGCCGCTCTGATCCGTTAGAACGGATGCCGAACCAAGGTGATCTTGCTGGTGAAAATATAAAGTGCCGCCGATTGTTCGCTGCGCGACCCGTCGGTTTCCCAGGAAATAGTAATACGTTTTCGTACTTCCCTTGGCCTCGATGAGGCCATAGTATTTTTCGGTGCCGGCTGGCGCGATCTTCTCGATTCGGTTTCCATTGGCATCGTATCGATACTCTGTGACGGCGGAACCGACGGTCGCGCGGAGAAGTTTGTTAAGGGAATTGTACTCTAAACGCTGCTTTACGGCATTGGTGTACCGATCCGTGATCTGCGTTAGGTCTCCGTTCCGATCATACGAATAGTTGTAGAAACTATCGAAATGCGGCGCGTGCGCTGGGATCGTGCCGTAGGTGTATTGGATGACCTGCGCGGAGGCGGAACTGAAGGCAACTCCCCAGGTCACCATCAGTCCCGCAAGAAAGTCTGTTTTTCCCCGCTTCATCTTTATCGTCATTTAGGG
Organism: Bdellovibrionota bacterium; assembly: GCA_035292885.1. Taxonomy (NCBI): domain Bacteria; kingdom Pseudomonadati; phylum Bdellovibrionota; species Bdellovibrionota bacterium. The sequence continues at coordinate 6,092 of DATDPG010000013.1, forward strand.
AAGAGAGGTTTCGAATTTTCAGGGGGGAAGGCGATATTATACGCATCTTGACCCAACAAATATTCGCCGGCGGGCTCGCCGTTGAGTCCTCGGAAGGGATCAAAGTCGGTGGTAATTCCTTTACCTGGGAAATAGATACCTTTCGGAGCCATAACAATCGAACCTGTGAATTGTGCCAGTTGTTGAGGAAAATTTCCCTGGCCTAAATTGCAGGAGTTAAAGCAGATAATTTTCGCTTGAATATTGTTCTTGTGCATCAGTAAAGCAACCTGGACGGCACTGTCGGGAAGTGTCGGATGAGTTAAAAGAACGCCCTCGGGAGTGCCATGCGCGTTGACTAAGAAAACATCTACGTTTAGGTCTTTTGCCTCACGAATATCCGGGAATGCCGATGCAAACTCAAAGGCGCCATTGTGATCAAAAGCCGAGTTGGCGGACGTGAACGTGAAAAAGTCGGCCAGGTCGATGGTTTTTCGTTGATGGAGATCTAGCTGGACAGATTTGCCCGGGAGTTTGTCGAGTATAAGCCGAAGCATGCTTCTAAACGAAGTCGTGTCGGAAGCCATTTGTTGCGTTCGCTCGCTCAAACGATCCATCAGGCCCACACTCATTGACCCGTCCTGTGGCGATGGAGTTGAGAGAACTGCAGAAATTTTCATCTCATCAATTTGTCGCCATCGGAAAATATCTTCATCGGTTAAATTTAAGCCCCGTACCCCGGAGTACGTCTGCCGGTGCATCCAATGCGGGCTTAGCTTTAAGACGAAATCATAATTCTGGCTCGGTTCTCTTTCCGCGTGGCCCGAGGGATCGACATATTTGAGGGGATTGTTTCGGACGTATGCGTAGCGATTTAAACTTTGCGGATTTGTCAGATCCGGAACGACCGAATCGGGCGTTGTGAATTTAAACATCTTCGCGTTGTACGCTCTAGCTCCGTAATCGTAGAAGTTCGTCTCTTTGTCCCAGCGCTTGTCGTTATACGTATAGTCGCTGATCCCTCCAGCCCCCTCTTGCCACTTGATTGACCCGAATTCGTGATAACTGTTTCGAGAAACGACGGTTCCGTTTTGGTCGGTCACTACAGATGCCGAACCAAGATGGTCCTGCTGGTGAAAATACACATTGCCGCCGATGGTTCGTTGCGCGACTCTCCGACCTCCCAGAAAGTAGTAATACGTTTTCGTGCTTCCCTTGGCTTCGATGAGGCCGTAATACTTTTCCGCACCGGCCGGCCCGATCTTCTCGACTCGATTTCCATTGGCGTCGTAGCGGTACTCTGTGACCGAGGTGCCGGCGGTGGCGCGAAGAAGTTTGTTGATGGAGTTGTACTCCAACCGCTGCTTCACGGCGTTAGTGTACCGATCCGTGATCTGCGTTAAGTTCCCGTTTCGGTCGTACGAATAAGTGTAAAAACTATCGTACATCGGTGCGTGGGTGGGAATCGTGCCGTAGTTATATTGGATGATTTGGGCGGAGGCAGAAGTAGAGAACAGGATAACCGCGACGATCCATCCAATGCTCTGTCTATTTTCTCGATCCTCCTTCATGTCCCTCTTCTCGTTTCTCGTACTGCGCCATAGCCTGTCCACCGATGCTCGAAAGATTGAAGAGCGCTGCCGGTGTCGATTCATCGTGAGCATTCTTTGCATGTCAGCGCATACGCTCCACGTTCGAAAAACAGATCGTACCGTTTCTTATCGTCGTCCCATACTTTTCCGCTGACACCGCCATACAGACCCCAAAACAATTTTCCAGGGTCGAGGCCAACCGAGACGTGTGTGGATCTTCCAAAAATGATCGGGCGCTCGGAGGCAAAAATTCCGCCCGTTACATATTGCTGACTGTGGACATACTCGTGGTTGAGGGCACTTGTCCGGCGATCACCATCGAGGTCGGAATCCATGGCGATCACCTGTCCTTTAAAGGTCCCAAGAGCTCCTTGATTTTCCCGGAGACCTCCGACGTTCAAAACCAACCGATTCTTGGATAAACTCTCTTCCCAATCTACGCGACCTCCACCCGCTCGTGCCACCGCGCCTGCAGCGTTGGCAAGCTGGAAAAGGTCAAAGTTGAGACTTATGTTCCCTTTTTCAACCGAATCGCTCCGAACAATATTCAAGTCTGCAAGGCCGAAGCCTATGGGAAGTGAGATCCTTTTTGTAAGGTACTTTTCTTCGCCCCTACGGATATTTTGAGTGACGGAAACTCCGTAACTTGTGATCAAATCGGGGAGAAGCGGCACCCCCTCGCTGGCAAGTTTGTGCCCGACGATTTGGGGAACGCCGCCGAAAAGCATCGCCCGACCCATATCCCGCCATACGGGGCGCCCTTCGCGATGAGCATCAATGCCCGCGGCAAGAGCGTTGAAAAAAAGAATCGTTCCGTAGTACCGCTCTTCCTCGGGACTATGTCCAGATGGATCTGTGTATTTCAGCGGATTGTTCTGGACATATGCGTACCGATTCAAGCTTTGCGGATTTTTTGGAGCAGGGATGAGTGAATCGGGCGTTGTGAATTTAAACATCTTCGCGTTGTACGGCCTCGCGCCATAATCGTAGAAGTTCGTCTCCTTGTCCCAGCGCTTGTCGTTATAGGTATAGTCGGAAAGACCGCCTTGCCCTTCCTGCCATTTGATCGATCCAAACTCGTGGTAGCTGGTGCGCGATTGAACCGCACCGCTGGGGTCGCTTAGAACGGAAGCGGAGCCGAGATGATCTTGTTGGTGAAAATATACATTGCCGCCGATGGTTCGTTGCGCGACTCTCCGACCTCCCAGAAAGTAGTAATACGTTTTCGTGCTTCCCTTGGCTTCGATGAGGCCGTAATACTTTTCCGCACCGGCCGGCCCGATCTTCTCGACTCGATTT